>CAZJIN010000249.1:0-4905 GCA_964545955.1 uncultured Sediminispirochaeta sp. | reverse complement strand
ATCAAACCCCTCAGCCCCTGGAAACCGAGTTGCTCCGGAGGTATGACTCGGAGTATTTTGACTATGAACTTGAGAATGAAGAAGCCTATTTTCAGTTGATGCTTCTGGGACTCAGGGATGCTGGTTTTTTCAGTGAGATTGAAAAAACCGGGAGGGAAAATGGATCCTTTCTCGATATCGGATGCGCGACGGGAAAGCTTCTTCACTATCTAAAATCCCGTGGTTGGAATGAACAGGGTGTCGAGGTGTGTGCTCCCGCGGCTGAATACGCCCGTGAGGTAAGGGGCGTGAACGTCCTGACGGGTACGCTGGAACAGGCGATGCTCCCGGAGGAGCGCTATGATCTTATTCACGCGAGTCATCTCATTGAACATCTGACGGAACCCCGGGGCTTTGTTCGACAACTATACCGTTTGCTGAAACCCGGAGGCTACCTCCTCCTGGCTACCCCGAACAGTGATGGATTTCAGGCCAGGTTCTTCGGTGCGAAATGGCGTTCGGCCATCGCTGACCATATGTTTCTTTTTTCAAAAAAGACCCTCAGTCGATTGCTCCGGCGGGAGGGGTTCCATGTGGAACGAATCAGCACCTGGGGGGGGTTGGCGGCAGGTCTTGCGCCAATGCCGGTGAAGGGGGTTCTTGATCGGCTGGCAAAAGCCACGGGAACGGGGGATGTGATGATCCTCCGGGCGCGAAAACCCTCCTGATATTGGAATTACGGACCCGGCACATCGTGGTTCTTGAACCCGCTATGGGTATTTTTATCGGGATGACCTTGAAAAGGGCTCTTTGATATCATCCGCGTAGATCCCCATCACATCGCAGAGTTTTATCAGGATCGCAAGCTCATCCTTTTCCCCCTGGGATAGGTCGTGCATGCGATTCGGACTCACCTTTCTGAGATTCCGGGTATCCGAGTTCGTCGGATAAAGGAGACTTCTCCATTTGGAGATGTGAGAAAAGATCGCCTTTTGAGGTATGGTGATATCCGGTTCGACCCCGGCCTCTCGAAGGGCGGTGATAAGCCGGCCAATATAATCACACTCCCGGCTGCAGGGGTGATCGGTCAACCTGTCGAAAAACAGCCATAAAAATCTGGTAAGACGTTGTGAGATCCTTTTATGATCGATTGGAATTGAATAGCGCGCGGCGAATTTGAGCAGTTCCACGATGCGGGATATTTCTGTCTCATCCAGACTGGTTTTTTTCCATTCAAGAGCGCGATACAGGAGGGTGGTGACTGAGATCGCCGCCGTTTTCGTAATCACCGAGGGAGGTTGTATGCCCAGCAGATCTGCCTGGCTGATGGCGAAACTGGTGTCTTCAAAGGTTTGCGCGGCGTGTTCAGCCAAAGATTCTTCGATAGATCGGACCAGGTAATAATTGATTTTCTCCCTGAGTTCCAACGGGAGTTTCTCGGGATCCACGGTGATCGTTCCTGTTTCGGGATTAAGAAGATCCTCAACCCTGATGGAAAACGCATCCGTGAGGGTTGTGAGGGAAAAGCGGAATTTTCGAACCCTGGTTTTATCGGTGAGTTCAATTTCCGTCTGCATTGAATTGTCGGATTTTTTCTTTACTGAAATTTTAACCGGGTTAAAATAGCCGTACCTATGGTCACAGTTTTCACGGCCGGACATAAGTAGAATCATGAAATAATAGGAGGCCGCTTCAATACCTTCCGGGAGGAGGAGCTGTCGCTCTCTTTTGATAATATCGCCGCCGGTACCGATTTCAGGATCATTACTCCGCGCGACGGAGAGTTCCTTCATGAAATCCTCGAGAAACGGCGTGTCCGAATACTCTCGATACAGTTCAACGGCCTTCAGGGCGTAACGTATATTCTGGATCGGTTCGATTCCGTCGATATCGGCAAAAAACCAGCCACAGGATGTGAAGCTATAGAGTCGATACTTCTGTCCCTCCAGGAGGCTGAGCAGGGAAGAAATATTGTGGTCCGTGGTTTTTTTCCCCTTCAGGTGTTCTGCCGCGAAATCTTCCGGCTCTGTACGGCGGGTCAGTACCCGAATATAATCAAGCAGCAGTTCTTCAGGTGGAGTCTCACTGAGTTCCGCGCAATTCCCGGTGAATACGGACCACAACCGTGTGCTCAGATGACGGAGCCCTTCCCTGAGCGGTGTGCGCCACTGCTGGTTCCAGCCCTTTTTGCCTCCGGTGCTACACCCACAGTCTTTATACCACCTCGAAACACCGTGGTGACAGCTCCATGAACTGCCGAGCCCCTTCTCCCCTGGGCGGAGCCTTACCTGGTGTACCGGAGGATAAAGGGCAAGGTAGTTGCCGTAATTGGTAAAGGTGAATTTGTTCCCTTCCCGCACATGCTTCTGAAGGGCTGCCAGGCACATATCTCCATAGGGTTCGTGGTGCCCGTACACTTCGCCATCCGTTGCCACATGGATAAGGTGACCGGGATTCTCGCTATCGTGAGAGGCGAGAAGTCTTGTGTAGAGTGTATCGGCGCTCTTCAGGTAGTGTTCAAAACTCAAGCCCTGGGCTAGATCCTGGTTGTAGAGAAATACGTTCAGATTTCCATGGGGACGTTCAAGCCTGTAAGGATACTGGTAAGGCGCGGGCTTGTCGCCGAGCTCCTCCCATTCTTCGGCACCATCGGCGAATATGGCTTCCGCCTGCCAAGGGCTGAGGATCACGAACTTGATTCCCTCTTCCAGGAGAATATCCGCGATCTCTTCGTTTATTGCCGTTTCGGGTAGCCAGATTCCCTCTGAGGGTCGGCCAAAATGGTATTCAAAATCCGCAAGACCCCATTTTATCTGGATTCGAGCGTCTCGGGTTTCATCAAGGGGCAGGATTGTATGGTTGTATGCCTGGGCAATCGCGTTGCCATGGCCGTTGTTCGCATCAACACTCAGACGGTCTGCTTCAAGGATTGCCTCATATACATGGGGTGCCTCATTCTTAATCCACCACAGGAGGGTGGGACCGAAATTGAAGGAGAGGATCCGGTAGTTGTTTATGATGTCCTCTATTCGCCCGTCATAATGAAGAAAACGGGAAGCGGCGTTGGCCGCATAGCACTCACGGGTAATACGGGCGTTCCAGTCGTGAAAGGGAGCCGCGGAAGGCTGAGTATGAACTATCCCAGTCCATGGATCTTCCCGCGGGGGCTGATAGAAATGACCATGCATTATCAGGTAGTTTTTCATTGTTTCATTCTGATTAAATTGAGGGAAGTTGTAAAGCTCCAATGTGGGGTTGACACTATTGGCAATAATTTCCTAGTATGGGGAACAATCCGGAATGAGGCGTACTGGAGATGGAGTTCCTATGACGAGAGAGAGATTACAAACACTTTCAGGGGATGTACTGAGGAAGATTGCCCGACGGGAAGGAATCCGCAACCATGAGAATTCCTCCCAGGAAGTTCTGATCGATCTGATACTCGAGGCCCTGGAAGAGGACCGTACCGAAAGGGAGTCTAACAACAACGCGGCTATGCGACTGGAGCATAAGAAATACGACATCCTCATGGATGAAGAAATAGTTCTGTTGTCCCAGGACGAATACCCCCTTCCGGAAGCCTATACCGACACACGGATTGTGATACTGCTTCGTGATCCCTTGTGGATCTACGCATACTGGGATATCAATCCCGTTCAGCAGGAGAGTCTTGAAGAAGAACCCTTCTATGAGGGGATTTTTCTTCGGGTGTATGAGTTTCATGGAGATTCACCGGATGGTAACAATGTAGTGGAGTATTTTGATATCCCCGTAGATGAGAAGGATAATAGCTGGTATATCAACCTGAACCATTCTGGAAGCGACTATTGTGTTGAAATACGATGCAGAATGATGAACAAAGAAAAAATTCTGGCAGTTTCCAATACGTTGCACAGCCCCCTTGGGTATTTCGCGCGGAATCAGGAAGAGCTTCTGAGTGAGCCAAAAACCATGATGCTTATGCTTTCGGGGCTTTGGAGCTATGATGGGGGTGATAATTACCGGGAAGAAATTCCACATAGAATTATTTCAATTCTTGACACCCAAAATATTGAACTCTAGGCAAGGAACTATTTTTTTATGAACAGTTTATTAGCTTTTGTTCTGCACGCACATCTTCCCTTTGTACGGCATCCTGAATATAGCAGATTTTTGGAAGAAAACTGGCTCTTTGAGGCAATTTCAGAGACCTATCTCCCTTTCCTGAGGATGTGCAGCCGACTGAAGAGGGATGGTGTGGGCTTTCAGCTGACAGTCTCAATCTCCCCGACCCTTTCGGCGATGCTTACCGATGAATTACTTCAAAACCGTTATATTGAACATCTCCACCGGATGATCGAGCTTGGAGACAGGGAGATCATTCGAACGAAGAATCAGCCGGAGTTCTATCATCTTTCAAAGATGTACAGGGACTTCTTTGAAAAAAATCTCGAAGACTTTACCACTACTTACAGGAAGAACATACTGTGGGGTTTCAAGAGCCTTGAGAAGGATGGGTATCTCGAGATTATCACCACCGCGGCTACCCACGCCTTTTTGCCCCTTTACGAGCCGTATCCCGAGGCGCTGGAGGCGCAGGTTCAGACAGCGGTTCTTGATTACAGTCGAAAGTTTGGAAAAAAGCCCGTGGGATTCTGGTTGCCGGAATTCGGGTATTCTCCCGGGATTGAAGAAGTCCTGCGAAAAAATAATATCGAGTATTTCTTTACTTCAGCCCATGGGATCCTCTTCTCCAACCGAAAGACCCCTTATGGTGTATATGCGCCTCTGACCCTTCCCAATGGAATCCATGCCTTCGGGCGTGATTTTCCTACCTCCGATTCCGTATGGTCCGAAGATCGTGGGTATCCGGGTGATTCGGACTACCGTGAATTCTATCGGGATATCGGTTTTGATCTGCCCATCGAATATATGCGTCCCTATATT
>CAZJIN010000248.1:0-4911 GCA_964545955.1 uncultured Sediminispirochaeta sp. | reverse complement strand
AATAGCCCTTCCCGTTGCAGCCCCCGGCAAGGGCCCGGCCCACCTGGTCGATATAGAGTTGCAGGAACTCCGTCCGCTTCGGGTCGGGGACCCGCCCGTCCACCCGTTCGTCCTCGAAGGCGGCACCATTCTCAGTGACGTAGACCGGCAGGTTGTCGTAGCGGTCCCGGATACGTGTGAGTAGCTCGTACAGTCCTTCTGGGTAAACCTCCCAGCCCATACTGGTGAAGCGGGCTCCGTCTTTTTCATATTCCCGCTCGGGGACATCAAGTCCTGTCACGTCGAACTTGAAAAAAGGCCTGGACCACTTGTACCGTGCGATGCCCCGGCTGTAGTTGTTGATCCCGAGAAAATCGATGGGCTCTCCGATCAGGGCCATGTCCCCCGAACGTACCCGGGGGCGGAGGGCCCACATTTTTTTCCACACATCCTCCGTGTAGTACCCCTTGAGGATCGGATCGAGAAAAAGTCCGTTGATGAAGCTGTCGGCAGTACGCGCGGCCCCGCGATCACGGTCTCCCCCACTCTCGGGATAGATCGGCATGAGGTTGAGGGTGATTCCGATCCTCGCGTCCCCGTCGACCCGACGTACGCGGCGGACCGCTTCTCCGTGGGATAGCAGGAGGTTGTGCATGGTGCGGAAGGCCGCCCGGGGATGACTCCGGCCGGGGGCGTGGAGCCCGAAAAAATTGCCCATTACCATATAAACCCAGGGCTCGTTAAGGGTGATCCAGTTTTTGACCCTGTCACCAAGGCGTCGGACCAACAGCTCCGCGTAGTCACCAAAGTCCTTTACGATCCGTCGGTGGGCAAAGCCACCGTACTCGTCCTGCAGGGCCTGGGGGAGATCCCAGTGATACATTGTCACAAAGGGTGTGATCCCCGCGTCGAGCAAATCATCGATCAGGCGTGAATAAAAATCCACACCCTTCTCGTTGACCCTGCCGCGGCCCTCCGGAAGCAACCGAGACCAGGAGATGGAAAAACGATAGGCCTTCAGCCCCAAGTCCTTCATGAGGAGGACATCCTCCGCGCTACGGTGGTAGTGATCGCAAGCCACGTCGCCGTTGTGCCCCGGCTTGATCCGTCCGGGGGTATGGCTGAAGGTATCCCAGACCGAGGGGCCCCGACCATCGGCCTCCACCGCGCCTTCTATTTGATAGGACGCGGTGGCCGTGCCGAAGAGAAAATCCTTGGGAAAATGGTTCACGTACTCCATCTCAGCCTTCCTCCAAGATTTCGTCCAGGCGTTCCCTCACCTCACACAGGTCGGCGCACTGCAAGAACAGCATGGCCTTCACATCCTCCTCCGGGGGCTTGATATCCGGCACCATAACCGGTCGCATCCCCGCGGCATAGGCAGCCCGTATCCCGTTGTTGGAATCCTCCAGGACAACGCAACTCCCCGGTTCCACTCCCGCTAATTTAGCGGTCAGAAGAAAGATATCCGGCGAGGGCTTACCGTTGATCACCTGTTCCCCTCCTACCTCCAGATCAAAAAAACGGCGTAGTCCCGATGCCGTCAGGTTACGGTCGATCATCCACTGGTAGCTGGAACTCGCCACCGCGGTGGTCAAGCCACGCTTTTTCAGCTCCTCGAGAAGCTCTCGAGCCCCGGGTTTGACGGGAATTCCCTTTTTTTCAATATACGCGTACATGAGGGCTTTGGTTTTTTTTAAAAAATCATCCATCGGAAAATCTTCACCGAGACGGGCGAGAAAGATCTTCTTCACATCAGGAAATGGACGGCCGATCGCATCCATATGCAGCTCATGGGGAATCAGATACCCCAATTCTTCCTCCACCTTATCGGTCTGTTCGAGAAAAAGCCGTTCAGTATCAAAAAGTAGCCCGTCCATATCAAAAATAAACGCAAAGTCCTTCAATTTTGCATACTCCTTTAGTATCCTGCCGGCATGTTTAAATCCGACTGACGATCTCCTTCAGCAAGCTGAGCAGTTTGTCCCGTACCATGGAACCGGTCTCCATAACCTCTTCATGGCTAAGGGCTTGATTAAGGATTCCCGCGGCCATGTTCGTGATCGTAGAGATCGCCAGGACTTGAAGACCCGCGTGGACTGCGGCAACAACCTCCGGGACAGTAGACATACCGACCGCGTCCGCGCCCAGCACCCGGAGCATACGGATTTCCGCGGGAGTTTCGAAGCTGGGGCCCGTCATATAGGCATAGACACCCTGTCTAAGGTCGACCCGCACCTTCTCAGCTCCTTCGAGGGCGATCCGACGCATATTTGCGCTGTACGCGTCGGACATATCGTTGAAACGGGGTCCGAAGGCATCAATGTTCGGTCCCCGGAGAGGACTTTCCCCAGTAATTTTGATGTGATCGGTGATACACATCAGGTCCCCGGGTTTGAAAATGGTGTTAATCCCCCCGGCTGCATTGGTCAGAATGAGACGTTCGATCCCCAGCAGGGTGAGGACCCGCACGGGAAATACCACCTCATCCATATCATAGCCCTCGTAATAATGGAACCTGCCCTGAAACACCATTACGGTCTTTGTACCGAGAGTTCCGATTACAAGCCGACCCACGTGGCCATGGACGGTGGAAACGGGAAAATTGGGGATCTCGGAGTAACTGATCTCGACGGCATCTTCAACACCCTCGGCCAAATCCCCCAGGCCTGACCCGAGAACCAGGGCGACATCCGGGCGCCGGTCTTTCAGTCGCGCCAGTATATAATCGGCAGCCTTCTGTACTGGTTTCAACTGGGAACCTCTGGGATTCTTTTTTTTCATTTTCCCCTCTCCTGTAAAAAAATCCTGCCCTGGGGTGAACTCCCCGGTACAATCAGCCGGTGGGATTCACGGTATTTGCGTGCCCCGACCATCGCTTTCACCTGCGGGCTCAACTGCCGCAGGTCCTATTAAAAAAAGAGCCGGAATGAGAAACCCCACCCGGCTCTATTTTTTCTAATTCGCAACCTGCGTACAGGCTTGTTTAACGACCGATAGCGGCACGGGTCTGTTCAATGGTAATCGCGCCGGAAAGAATATCTTTCTTCGCCTGTTCGATGGTATCCTTCACTTCCTGAGGTACTATGCTGTCCAGACTGTGGAATTCGGAGATACCGACGGCATCTTCGGCAAGACCGTAGACCCTGGTACCACCTTCAAAATTCCCGTCAACCACCGACTTCACCGCCAGAAATACCGTCTGGGGGATCTTCTTCTCAGCGGAAGTCAGGACCGTGTCGGGAGCCACCGCGTTCTGGTCGACATCGACACCGATTGCCAGGACACCCTCTTCCTTGGCGGCTTGCATCGCTCCGAGACCGGTCAGACCGGCGGCATGAAAGATAATGTCCGCGCCCTGCTCAATCATGGCGACGGCGGCTTCTTTGCCCTTCGCCTGGTCGGTAAAGGAGCCGGAGGTCACCGAAAGGATCTTACAATCGGGGTTCACACTCTCGATACCCTGGATAAAGCCGACCTCGTATCGTTCCACGGGAGGAATGAACATACCGAGCACTACACCCACCACATTTTCGTCGTTGAGCTTCTCGGAATTGCCCGCGTATTCCTTGGTCATCATACCGGCAACCACACCCGCGAGGTATCCCGCCTGTTCTTCTTTGTAGAGGATTCCCTGAAAATTTTCCGGGTCACCCTCGGCAGTACCGATATCGATACCGGCAAAATAGGTATCGGGCATATTGGCCGCTGCTTCCTTCACCGCCTGTTCCATCAGAAATCCTACGGCAAACACAATATCCGAGCCGTCCTCGGCCAGGCCCGTCAGGTTCGGGATGTAGTCGGTCTGCTGCTTGGACTCGATCACGTTGATCTCGGCACCGAGTTCGGCTTCCGCCTTCTCAAGACCGGCATAGGCGCCGTCGTTGAAGGATTTGTCCCCAAGACCACCGACATCGGTAGCCATCGAAGCAACCACTGCGGGAGCAGCCTCTTCTTCCGCCGCCGGAGCAACCTCCTTCGCCTCTTCTTCCTTCTGACACCCGGCAAAAAGCACCGTCAGCGCCAGCATTACAATCAGAATTGTCCACCCTTTTTTCATCAAAAAGTCCTCCTCAAGATTATCTTAAAATATTTTTTTCGTCAGATCATTATACCGTATATAACGGTCCGACGTAAATTGAATTTTCAACTTTCCCCTGCAACTTTCCCCTGCGGGATTTCTCAATCGCGGTAGTACGGAAAGGGGTAAATCTCAATCGCTCTCCTGCTCGATCATAAAATCCGTTCCCACCGCCTTCGGCGGACGCGAACGCCGTACCAGACCCGCCACAGCGATAATCGTAGCCACGTAGGGGAAAATAATAAAGAGCTCCTCCGGTACTGCCAGCACTTTCATAACCTGGAACCGCACCTGCAACGCGTCGGCAAAGCCGAAAAAGAGAGAAGCCAGAAAAGCACCTATGGGATTCCAGCCCCCCGAAATATTAGCCGCCAGGGCGATAAAACCCCTTCCATTGGTCATCCCCTCGGTGAAGGAAGCGCTGTTTTCTATCGCCAGGTAGGCACCCGCCAGGCCTGAGGTCAGGCCGGAAATAAACACACCAAGATAACGCATTTTATAAACCGACACACCGATAGTTTCCAGCGCGAGGGGATGCTCCCCCGCCGCCCGAAGGTGTAGACCTATTTTGGTTTTTTTCATCACCCAAGTGAAGAGAATGATAAGCACGAAGGAAATATAGACGATCGGCGTCTGCTGAAACAGTACACGACCCAGAATCGGAATCTTCGAAAGCCCCGGAATCGCCCACTCCATTTCACCAAAGCCCTTCGGAATCGGATCGGTAGTACCCGGATGACCGAAGAAGAGCACCATGAAGTAGCGGGTCAGACCGAAGGCGAGAATGTTGAGTACCGCCCCCGAAACCACGTGGTCAAGGTGAAGGGAAACCGTCGCCGCCGCGTGGATGA
>CAZJIN010000247.1:0-4950 GCA_964545955.1 uncultured Sediminispirochaeta sp. | reverse complement strand
ACCGGTATCCATCACCTCTTCGAGATAGAGATTACTGGTTCCAAAACCGTTTTCATCAGCTTTGTTATACTGAGGCAGTTCCCTGCCCAGCTTCGGCCCCACATAAAACTGGAATACATCCTCGTTTCTGCTGCTTCTAATAAGGGGTCTGGAAAAAAAGACCCGATGGGCCACGGGCATTCCCTCCATTGGTTTTTCCGACAGAAGGATATTGTAGTCGGTGGCGTCGGGAATTCCTATCACCGTAAAGTATTTTCCCAGTAATGCTGTCCATACCACCCGGTCTTCAATTAAATGTTCACCGTCTTTCAGGCGGTGTTTTTCCCGGTCACCATCGATATAACTGTAATACCGCCGGTATTCATACCTACCGTCCAGCTCCTCAAACTCAGGCCCGATCTCCGGGCCGTAACTTAGGGTGTAGGAATACCCGTTAAAATCGAGGGGAGGATAGGCGTTCACACTGTTTTCAACGGCAATTCTCAGTTCAAAGAGGTAATCCTGGGGCTTAAAAATGAACCGTTTCTTGAGGGTAAAGGGGACCAATTCGCCCTGCTGGGTCTGCACGGCAAAGTCCCGGTAAAATTCAACGGTGTTCTCATTAATTCTTCTCACCGAAAAAGGGGCATCCACCGGCACCGTATAGGCTTCACCAAAATGGATCTGAAAGGCCCCCTGGTCCTCGTTTTCCCGAAAGATCATTTCGAGGGGCTCACCTTTGTCGAGGTGCTTTTTCAGCTTCATGGAAATCACCTTGGCACCACGATTGTCGAAACTTACTTCAAATACTTCCGTTTCTATTTTTACAATCTGTTCCGACGGGTCCTCTCCATACGGCACGATCGCCCCGGCACTGGTAGCCACCACCTGAGAAGGGCTAGCAGTCTGCTCCTGTTGGGTCGTGTCGCCGCCGGTACCACCTTGTGATGCCGTTCCGTCGGTTTCCGTACTCCGGTTCGATGTGGTCGCGGCCGACTCCGGCTGCTCGTAGGACTCCACCGCCTGAGGGGGCGGCATAAAAAAGGTACTTTGGATGATAAACCCAACTGTAATTATCACTACCGATAGGACTACCGCTAATAATGTTCTTTTATCCATACTCTCTCCTGATTTTCATGTTCTTTTCGGTAGAGTATCGGCCGGGTATTTTTTTAACAAAAAAAAACGGAAATCCACTAATGAGATTCTAAAATCAGATTCTAAACCTGAGAGACTTCGCCACCGTTCGGCGGTCCGGAATGCGACCCACTGAATAGTGACGCCTTCTCGCACAGTTTGTCGAGCTGTTTTTTACGACTTTCGAAGTTGTCCGTTCGGGGGTAGAGTATAATCACCAGGTCATATCCGATCGAAAGGGAGTTCTTCATACTTCTAAAAGCCTCTTTCATTACACGTCTGGCTCTGTTTCTCCGCACCGCATTCCCATACTTGCGGACAAGGGTCACCATCAATCTGTTTTTGTCGAGTCCGTTTTCTCTGTAAAAAAGCTTTGCACCAAAACATGATACTTGATTAGATGACGCAAATACCCGGCTGATATCTGCCTTCTTTCTCAGCCGCTCCTGTCTAGTAAGGCTTCTTCTCATCTGCTACGGAGAGTTTAACTCTGCCTTTCGCCCGTCTGCGGGCCAATACCTTGCGGCCACCTTTTGTAGCCATCCGGGCACGAAATCCAAACTTGCGATTTCTCTTCATTTTGCTTGGCTGATAGGTCCTCTTCATAATAGAAAATCTCCTTATAAGATCGCAAAAAGCGGAATTTTTCCAGTTTATCTTCAGGTGGGGTAGTATATCCATCTCTCCCCCTTCCGTCAACCCAGTTTATCGAAGCTTGGTGCTAATTCATTTTAAGTCTATACTATAAAAGGAATTTTACAGAATTCCCAAAGTATGTTTTTATTTCTTTTTTAGAAAATTAATTATCTAACAATTAACACCATTTATCGAGAAACTGATTAGCCATTTTTGATATTTTTTACTTATCAATATGCTTCCCCAATCTTTTCAACGCCTCCTTCAGACGATCACCTTTGGCCGACCTGTCTTCAGGATCCGGTGCCTTTTCTTCACTTTTTTCTTTTTCTACCTTTTGCGGCTGAACCTGACGGTATGGGGGATGTTCGGGTGTTTTTTCACCACCAACGAGTCGAGGCATAGAGTCCCTGTGGGAAAAGGGCACGGCTTCGGGGGGCTCATCTTCGATGTGCTTCTCGGTATTTGCTTCGGGCTTCCTGTCTGGAGAAGTTCCGGGAGAATCGGGGACAATTTTGGAAGGATCAGGACCGGTGGTGTCGGGAGGGGAAGTGTAGAGAACACGAAGATCGTTAATATCGAGGAGGGGGAAGCGGCTGCGGATGTTTTTGAGGATTGTTTTCTTTTTCATGTAGATCATTTGGACCCAACCGGGGTGATCCGCGTCAACGATGAGGGTGTTGTTGCGGATGTCCTTCGGGCTTGAGTGAGAGGCAAGATCGAGGCCTGCGAGGTCGCGCCAGCTGGAGAAAAAGGAGTGGTACTCCTCGGCTTGGTTGATTTGTTGATTGTCGAAGTAGGATTTCAGGATCTCGGCGGCACCCTTTGGTATGGAAGAGGTGCCGCGTCCGAGTTCATCCCAGTGGGGTTTGCGATCCTCCGGGGGCTTTTTGCCGGCCGATTCGGCCGATTCGGCCGATTCGAATGATTCAGTTTTTTCAGATGAGTTAGATGATTTAGATTTTTCGGAAAAGCCGGATGATTCTGATGATTCGACTGATTCGGCTGATTCAGCTGATTCGGATGCTTCGGAAGGGTTGGAGAAATCTGAGGAATTGGGGGGTGAATCGTCGGGGGTTAAGGGGTCGTTGTTTTTTGGATCCATCCGTCTTGCACCTGGTAGATTGCGGTTTGATCGTCCCGGAGGTCGAGGTATTTTTCATCGGGAAGGAAGGTGAAAAAGACCTGTTCATACTCGGGAAGCTGGGCCAGAAAGCGTTTTCTGCGTTCACCGTCCAGCTCGAGGAGGACATCGTCGAGGAGAAGGATGGGACGGCGTCCGGTTTTCTGGGAAAAATATCTACACTGTCCTATTCTCAATATTAACGACATGAGACGTAGCTGTCCAGTGGAGGCGGTGCGGGCAAAATCGTTTTTTCCAAGTCGAAAAATGAAGCGATCCCGATGAGGTCCACTGGTAGTGGTCCCGTAGAGAAGGTCCCGGTCGACGCGCTCGGTAAGGATTTGTATCACTTCGTCGGGGTTCTCTGCGGTTTTCCAGGAGGGGCGGTATTCTATGGAAAAGGGATCGACGAGACCTGATACCGTTTCGAAAACGGGGGCGACGACCTGGTTGAACTCGGTGATAATGAGACGGCGGCGTTCCTGGATTTCAAGGCCCCGGTGGGCGATTTGCCGGTCGTAGATTGGGATGAGGTCGTGTTGCTGATTCTTAAGGGCGGTATTGCGCATTTTCAGGATTTTTCTATAATCCCTGAGGGTGTCAATGAAAAGGGGATCAAAGAGGCTCATGATCTGGTTAAAAAACCACCTGCGGCGATCGGGGGAACCGCTTACGAAAGAGATATCGTCATGGCTAAAGACGATAGCGGGGATGTGGCTGATCAGCTGCTTACGATCGTGGACGCGTTTCCCGTCAAGGTGGATGGATTTTTCCGAGGGGGCTATTTTCAGGGCTACCGAACCTGCGAGTTCGTCATCCTCGGGACGGAGATAGGAGGCGTGGAGGGACATCTCCTTTTTTCCAAAGGTGATGAGTTCACGGTCTATTTTTGTACGAAAACTGCTACCATAGGAGAGAAGATAAACCGATTCGAGGAAGTTGCTTTTGCCCTGGCCGTTCTCTCCAACGAGAAATATGCGTGTCGCGTTGAGGGGAACTTTCTGATCCTGCAGATTGCGATATGAGTAGGTCGTGATGGACTGAAAAGCCATCTTGCTTTGTGTTCTCCCTCGTCCGTATTCGCCCGACTCAGTCGAGCTGCATCGGCATAACTATGTGAAAATAGTCGTGCTCGGGTTTGGAAAGGAGGGTAATCGCCTTGTTCGGTTCGGTGAAGCGCAGGATGATTTCAGAATCACCGATCACCTTCAGGGGCTCGGTGAGATAGAGGTAGTTCAGGGCGATGGTCATTTCCGGGCCGTCATACACACATTCAAGCTCTTCCTTCGCGTTTCCTATTTCACTCTCCTCCGAATTGAGGGTAATGGTATTTTCAGAAACCGTCAGGTAAATACGCCTGGACTTCTGTTCCACCAGAAGTGATACACGTTTCAGCGCGTTTTCAAAGGTAAGTCGGTCCACGGTGATCTCATACTGCTGCTGTTCAGGGATTACCCTTTTGTAATTGGGAAACTGGCCTTCAATAAGGCTCGAAGATATACGCTGGCTGTCGAATTGAAGAAAAAGGTTTTTTTCACCCACCGCTATTTTTAGGTTCCCCTCGCCGCTGGAAAGCTTGCGCAGAAGGTTCAGGACTTTCGGGGGTATGATAATCGAATCAAACTCAGGAATCTGGGTTTCGAGTACTTTAGAGATAAAACTTAATCTTCGTCCGTCGGTGGCGACCATGGAGATAGTGCCTTCCTGATTCTCCATGTAAACCCCGTTCATGAAATATCGGGTTTCGTCATCACTTACGGCGAAAATAGTCTGACTTACCATTTCGATGATTTCCTTTTGAGATATCTCGAAATAACGATCCTCGGCTATCTCCTGGAGTTCAGGAAATTTTTCACCGGCGATACTCTTGAGTTGAAAATTGATCTTCTTAAAAAGGGGTTTAATGAGGAGTCGATTGTTACTTTGTTCGAATTCGACGTCCCCTTCGGGGAGAGAACGAAGAATTCCGAGAAATTTATCACAAAAAACAGTGGTACTTCCCTCTTCGGCAACATCCGCGGGGATCCGGGTCTCAAAACCTACTTTAAGGTCGGTTGCCTTGATGGTAAGGCTGT
>CAZJIN010000246.1:0-4965 GCA_964545955.1 uncultured Sediminispirochaeta sp. | reverse complement strand
TCGGTCGTTTTATCAATCTCCTGATGGAGTTCGGTACTCATAGCCAGTTCGTGGTCATTACACACAACAAGAAGACCGTGGCCGGGGCGAACACCATGCTGGGCGTCACCATGCAGGAGTCCGGAGTTTCCAGGATTATTGCGGTGCGACTCGCGGAAAACGGAGAGGTAGTGCGCCAAGAACCGTCGTATGAAGACTCCGATTCGAACAAAAAAAATCCCGAAGGGGAGGAGATAGTTGATGGCCTTTCTTACGGGGAGAGAAATTAAAATATACCTTTTGCTGGTTCTCGTTTTCACTCTCGCGGCCCTGATCGGAACGATTACCTTCGTTTTGTTGCGGGACAGACCGGAAATCCAAACGGAAGTTTCCGAAAAACAGTTTGGACCGACCGGTGTGGAAAGCCTCGACCCCTCGATTGAACCGCTTCGGCAGCTAAAAATTCCCCGTGAATTCACACAACTCTACCGAAAAGGCTGGAGGCCCTACCGGCCGGTTTATGATCGATGGAGCTGGGAGCAGATCGAAGGCTACTGGATAGATCCCGATGAGCTGGTACGACAGGAGCTGGAAGTCCGGACCGATAGGGAAGTGGAAAAATTTTTCAAGGAATTGCCCTGGTGAAAATTCCAAGCTTTCTGTTATCCCTGGGCTTGTTGCTCCTCTTCCTGTCCTGCGGGACCCTTTCCGTGGGGAACAAGCCCGTCACGGAAGTACCTGCCATGGAGGAGAAGGGCGAAGCAGATTCAGCCGGCTCCGGTCTTCAGGGACCCTCAGAACCCTACGTTGAGTCGCCAGATAAACTGCCCGAGGATAGTCCGGATAATTCGCCGGAGGATAAACCGGAGGATAAACCGGAGGTTGTGCCCGATAAACTGCCCGAGGATGAGCAGGAATCAAAAATCCTGAAGAAGAACCCCGAAGAAGAGGTTGAACTCATCGGGATCGAAGACCTCCCAGACAGCTTTTCTTTTGAGGAGAAGACGATACCAGGTCCTGAAAATATCCATCTCCCCGACCTTCCTGAGATTCAACGGAATCCCTACCGGGATATACCTAGGGCCAATGATCTGGACCCGGATGAGCCAGATCATTATTATCTTCGGAGGAAACCGATTGAGGAAGGCCAAAAGGAGAATGTCCGAACAGAGGAGATTTCCCCGGGGGAAAAAGAGTTATCGAGTGGCAAAAATCAGCCCGATACAGGAGCTGAAGTAGTAGTAAAAGAGTCCTCCGGGCCGGAGATGAAGAGCGTCACGAACACCAAAATGATGGATACGGCTTCCACTCAGGAAGTCCCGGAGGCTAGGAAGAATTCGGATACCCCGGATTTTGAGATAGACGCGGTGGTCGGTGAAAAAATACAGATTTCACTCACCGATCACAGCTGGGTTTACGACAGGAAGTCATCTTCCCCCGATGGAGTTGAATTTGAGGGAACACAGTACCTTCAGGAGAGCAAGGAGTTCCTCTTTCAGGCCCTCCGGGTGGGGGAGTATATTTTAAGTTTCAGCAAGCCCGACTTCAACACCGGAAAGGTGGAAAAACGAACGGTCGCCGTTACCATCGGCGGAGTTCAAGAAAACGGTTCAGAACCCTCCGTCGATGATTTCTTTGCGGGCGGACGGAAGATCTCTGATTCTTCAGGGTATGAGAAGGGACACTTTTCCGCTGAGTCCCTCAGGTCCGGAATTTCCGAAAGAAACAGAGCTGTGATTGAACGACAGCTCTATCTTCTTGTGGATTTTTTTTCCACCGGTGAATCGAATTCGGAGGATCCAAAAGTTGAAGGACAGAATGTGACGGCGGGAACCCGGTTTGAGGAAGTTGTATGGTCGGAGGTACTTGACGGGGTGAGACAGCTTGAGGATACTCCCCGTGAGCCGGCGGCGGAGAGGGCCCTTCAATTGTTTCTCAGCCATGCCGCTGGTCGGTTTAAAAGGCTGGGAGAGGTGTACTACCTGCTGGGGAGAATCTATGAAACCCCCGTACCCCCGAGGGATGAAAAGAAGGCGGTTGAATATTACGGACAGGTTCTAGAGATCTATCCCGCGGATATCTACCATTTCAAGGCGGAAGAACGCATTAAGTACTTGAAACGTCATTTTTTACAGATCAGGTGACTTTTCTCCTTTTTAATCCTAGCGGCATAGAGAGGGGACCGCCGGGGGAACGCTTCGCCCGTTGACATTAGGTCCGAAAATGCGGTATAACAAGCACAAAACTTGTGGGAATATAGGTGTATGCTGGAAAGAATTTCCGATAAATTCAGTGATATCGTAAAACAGGTCTCCGGGAAATCTAAAATAACGGAGAAAAATATCCAGGACGCGGTGGAAGAGATCAAGCTTGCCCTCCTGGAGGCGGATGTGAACCTCAGGGTTGTACGTCGTTTTGTGAATCACACAATAGAGGAAGCCCGGGGGGAGGCCGTCTTGAAGTCGGTGAATCCCGGCCAGCAGTTCATCAAGATTGTCCACGACCGGATTGTGGACCTTCTCGGCGATGAACGCCAGGAACTTGATCTAAAGGGGCCTGACACCCAGTCGGTGATACTGATGATGGGCTTACAGGGTTCGGGAAAGACAACCACCGCGGCAAAGCTCGCGAAGATGCTCAAAAAAGAGGGGCGGACGCCCCTGCTTGTGGCTGCCGACTTGATTCGTCCCGCCGCGGTGAAACAGTTGCAGGTGCTCGGTGAGCAAGTGAGTGTACCGGTGTATGCCGAGGAGCAGAAGGACCCCGTCAAGGTGGTGAAAGCCGCCTTATCCCACGCGAAGAAGAACCAGTTCGATACGGTAATCGTGGATACGACCGGACGTCTTCACCTTGACGCGGAGATGATGGAGGAGATTCAGCGGATCCACAAAGTGGCGAAGCCGATGGAGTCGCTATTTGTGGCCGACGCAATGACCGGTCAGAACGCCGTGAAGATCGCCAAGGAATTTGATGAGAAGGTCGGTATTACCGGGGTCATCCTCAGCAAGTTTGATTCAGATACCCGCGGCGGAGCGGCGTTGTCTCTGAAATCGGTGACCGGCAAACCCCTGAAGTACATTGGAGTGGGTGAGAAACCGGAAGATCTCGAACCTTTTTTTCCAGACAGAATCGCGTCGCGTATTCTGGGAATGGGGGACGTGGTCAGCCTTGTCGAGAAGGCCCAGGAGTCCATCGATGAGGAAGAGGCTGAACGTCTTCAAGAGAGAATGGCCTCGGCTACCTTTACCCTGGAGGATTACCTCGATTCATTTGCCCGGGTAAGAAAAATGGGCAGTATAGAATCACTTATCGAAATGATTCCCGGTGCGAAGGGCAATATCAGCGAAGATGATATTGATGAGAAGGAGATAAAGAAGGAAGAGGCAATCATTCTTTCTATGACCCTCAGTGAACGTCGGAACCACCGGATCCTCGGTCCTTCCCGGCGTAAGCGAGTGGCAAAGGGAAGTGGTACTTCCGTATTTGAGGTAAATCGTCTCGTTAAGAAGTTTGAAAAAATGCGGCTTATGATGAAGAAGGTCGCTAAAAATAAGAAATACCAGGCTAAAATGATGAAAAGTCTGGGGGTATGAAGTGAAAACACGTGAGGAGGTTCTTAGTTGAGTGTTAAAATTAGGTTGAAACGGTTCGGAACAAAAAAGCGACCCTACTACAGACTGGTAGTGATGGATTCCCATGCGCCGCGGGACGGCCGTCCCCTGGAAGAGGTGGGCTATTACCATCCCATAGAGAGTGAGGACAAGCAGCTCAAGCTTCAGGAAGAGAAAATAAAGGCCTGGATCACAAAGGGAGCACAGCCGACTGCGACGGTGAAGCGTTTGTTAAATAAAAATAATATTTTCATCAATCGCTGAGTTTTCTCAATAATTGGTAAAGAGAGTAAACAGAGTGGAGGCAGCTGTGGAAAAAGATCTGGTAGAATACATCGCCAAGTCGTTGGTAGACGATCCCGACGGGGTTGTTGTGAACATGATCGAAGGTGAAAAATCGACCATACTTGAACTGCGTGTTTCGCAGGATGACATTGGAAAGGTAATCGGCAAACACGGCAGGATCGCGAAGGCGGTCCGTACTATTTTGAGTGCTTCCGCCACCAAAACAGGAAAACGGATCGTATTAGAGATTCTTGATTGATGGATAGACTTGTAGTGGGTATCGTTCGCACCTCTCACGGGGTGCGGGGGTATGTGAAGATTGCAAGTCTTTCCGGCGAGAGGGAGCACTTTTATCAAATGAAGGAGGTGCTCCTCAAGCAAGACAGAACAGAGAAGGTTTATAGGGTGGAGGATGTGAAGCCCCTGGGGGACGGACTGATTATAAAGTTCGACGGAGTGGACACCCCGGAGGCGGGGAAGCAGCTCTCCGGAGCTGAAATATGGGTGGACAAAGGGCTTGCGGCACCCTTGAAGGAAGGGGAATATTACGCCTACGATATTACTGGGTGTGATGTGATCTTTGCCGGAGAGAGGATCGGAATGATCAAGTCTATCCTGGAAGGTGGGCACAAGGACCTTCTGGAGGTGATGTGCGACGACGGTATTCATCTGGTGCCGTTGACGGAGCAGTTTATCGGATCAATTGATATTGATGATAAGACTGTTGAGTTGAAGGACGACCGGGTACTGAAGTGAAGGTCACCCTGCTTACCCTTTTTCCCGATATCCCGACGGCGTACTTTCGCAGTTCCATAATGGCGAAGGCGGTGAAAAAGGGCTTGATCGATTTTTCGATCATCGATTTTCGTGATTTCGCCAGGGACAAACATCGTACCTGCGATGACGCGCCCTACGGCGGAGGCGCGGGGATGGTTCTCAAACCGGAACCGATAGGTGAAGCCCTCACTTCGATCAATGCCGTTGAGAAGAGGGTTATATTTCCCAGCCCCTCCGGAAAACTGTTCAACCAGGAGTATGCCTGGGAACTGTCCCGTGAGGAAGAGCTGGTGTTCATTTGCGGAAGGTATGA
>CAZJIN010000245.1:0-4973 GCA_964545955.1 uncultured Sediminispirochaeta sp. | reverse complement strand
AACCTTTTTGAGACTTGAGTACCCGTGGGCGTTGTAGTCGATCCCCTTCGCCTTCAGTTGGCGGCGAATATCCGAGAGTTTTGCCTTCTTGCCTTCACTGGTGATAGTTTTCACTGAGACATCCCGAAGTGCCTGCAGGAAGGCCGTCACCACCGTGGGAAGCAGTCCCGGCTGTTCCCTGGCCGTCTGTCCGCTAAGGGAGATGGTCACACGGCCCTCCCTGAAGCGGGTTTTTACCTTTTTTTGTGTCTCCGCCTCGGCAAGATAGGCGTTCCATGAAGAAAAACCGAGCTTCTTCTCGTCAAAGCATTCATTCATCAACTTGAGACGGACCTTCACCGTGGGAGGGTCCGGGGTTCCGCCGGAGTGCTCGATGTACTCCACCGCCTCCTGCAGCAGAAGAAAGGATTCCTCCCTGTCGATACTCGGAGCTACGGTCGAGTTCTCCTCTTCGCCGCGAGGCGTCAGGGTGAGATCGCGAAAGTCTACGTACTCATCGGCCAGAATCAAAAGGTGCTCATCCGTATGACGGGCGTCGCATATAACGGTGGTCCGAAGATTGTGGCCTCGCACCTGTTCAAGTACCGGCCGTAACCCCGAGTCCCCCGAAATCAATAGCAGCCGGTCAATATGAGGTGACCGGTTTACCAGATCCGTCAGCCAGGTACCCATAATGAGGTTGATCCGTTCTTTCTGCCCCGTGGGTACATGCATCATTTCGAATCCCGCTTCGGCAAGCTCTTCGGCAGTGGTGTCGGAATTCGGACGCGACCAGTCGCCGTAAACCCTCGCCACGGATATCCGTCCGATTCCCCGGGCATATTCGATCAGCCCTTCAACGAAGGTTGAATTGATGCTGGGACTTACATCTCCGATATACCATACTAGGGCCACTGTCCTTTCTTCCATTTGCAGGCTCTCCTTTTTTCCAATTATAATCGGCTCGGGCAACAAAACGCAACAGTGGGGGAGCAATTCAGCAATTGCTGGAGTAATTGCTGAACGGTGTATCCGGAGGTATTTCATCCCCGGAGAAGCAGTTCCACCCTCCTCTTCACCACCCGGTAGAGCTCCTCGGTTCCGGTGTTTTTGTGTTTTAGGATTTCGCGGACAAAAACCGATCCGGCGATGGCCACATCTACGTGGGGTGAAAGTGCTTCTATCTGTCGGTATGAATCTATACCGAAGCCGGCTATGACCTTGAATTCGGTCCCGCGGAGCCCCTCAAGGAAGGTGATGGTCTCTCCATCGAGGGTGGTGCTGCTTCCGGTGATCCCGCTCCTGAGGGCGCAGTACAGAAAGCGGGGATTGTTATCCATGATGACACGGAGGCGCTCCGGGGAGATCCTCGGAGTGATGACCGGCACGATTTCGACGCCACGGGCACGTCCGATTTCGTACAGGCTTTCATCGGAACCCGGCATCAGGTCCGGGGCTATGATCCCGGCCGCGCCGGAATCGGCAGCCCTGTCTACGAACTCTTCCACTCCCATCGAAACGATCAGGTTGGCATAGCTCATGATAAACACGGGTATTCCGGATTGTTCCCTGATCTGTTTCACCAGGTTGAAACCGTCGTTCACCCTGATTCCCTTCGCCAGGGCTTCGCCGCACGCCTGTTGGATAGGTATTCCGTCGGCCGAAGGATCGCTGAAGGGAAACTGTACTTCCAGAATGTCCGCTCCGCCCTCCTTCAGGGCCCGGGCAATGGCTGTACTTGCCTCAAGGGTGGGAAAACCCGCCACCAGGTGGGCCATCAGGCCGATTTTTGTCTCAGTGCGCATAGCTTCGGACCTCCTCCTGCAGAAATCTGTTCCAGGCTTCGGGACTGATAGCCTGCGCGGTGATAAAAAGGTCCTTCTCCCCCCTGCCGGACATATTGACTATCACCGTTTTGTCCGGCGGAAGGGAGGCAGCAACGTCGAGGGCAACCTTTCCGGCGTGGGCCGACTCGAGGGCGAACAGGACTCCCTCATGCATGGCAAAAAACCGCAGCGCCTCCAGGGCTTCTTCATCGGAGGCGGAGGTAAATTCGACCCGTCCCGAAAGACCCAGGGATGCAAGTTGGGGGCCGATTCCGGGATAATCCAGCCCGGCTGAAATGGAATGGGTTGATTCCACCTGCCCGTCCGGGTCGAGGAGAAACCGACTCTTATAACCCTGGACTATCCCCATGCGTCCGTGCCCGTTCATCCTCACCGCGTGTTCCCCGGGGCCGTTGCCGCGGCCTCCCGCTTCCACGCCGATCAACCTTGGTTTTTCCTTTTCAAGGAAGGGTGAAAAAAAGCCGATCGCGTTGGACCCGCCGCCGACACAGGCGACCATGGTCTCCACATCAAGGTCCTCCGCGGAGATCTGGTTCCGGGTCTCCTCACCGATGACGGATTGAAAAAAACGTACCATATCGGGGTAGGGGGATGGACCGAGGGCCGATCCCAGGAGGTAATGGGTGTCCTCAAAACTCGCCGACCAGTCCCGAAGGGCTTCATTCACCGCGTCTTTGAGTGTTCGGCTCCCCGAGGACACCGGTACCACCTCGGCTCCGTAGAGCTCCATCCAGAACACGTTTGGATGCTGTCGCCGTATGTCCACTTCGCCCATGTACACGCGGCACTGAAGGCCGAGTTTCGCGCAGGCCGCGGCGGTGGCGACTCCGTGCTGTCCCGCTCCCGTCTCCGCGATTACACGGGTTTTTCCCATGCGTTTGGCAAGAAGGGCCTGCCCGAGGGCGTTGTTGATCTTGTGGGCGCCGGTGCTCGCCAGCCCCTCAAGTTTGATGTAGATCTGTGCCCCTCCGATTTCCCTGCTGCTGTTTTCAGCGTGGAGCAGGGGGGTGGGGCGGCCGGTATAGTGTGAGGCCAGCTTCTCTATCTCCCTTAAAAAAAAGGAATCCTCCGCGGCTTCGAGGAAGGCCGATTCAAGCTCTTCGAGGGGCGGTCGAAGAACCTCCGCGACGTAACGGCCTCCGAAGTCTCCAAAAAAGTTGTTGTAGAGTTTCATTTGACAGGGCTCCTTTTTTTCATGGGTTTCAGTTCTTTCGAGGGTTCAAATGACCGAACCGCCGCTTCGATCTCCTGAAAGAATGTTCGCATTTTTTTCATATCCTTCTTCCCCGGGGTCATCTCCAGGCGGCTCGACGCGTCTATCAGTTCCGGTTCGTAGCTGAGAATGATGTTGTGAACGTTTTCCGGTCCGATTCCCCCGGCGATCCAGAGTGGACCCTTTGACCGCAGGAGGGAAATAAGGCGGGGTTCAATGCTTTGACCGGTTCCCCCGTACTGTTTCGGGGAGAAGGCGTCAGCCAGGACCCTCGGGGACCCGAAGGCCTTCATCGCCTCCACGTCTTTTTCATTCCGTATTCTCATTGCCTTGTAGTAGGGGAAGGCTCTGGAAAAACAGTCTTCAGGCTCTTCGTCGCCGTGAAACTGGATCGCGTCAAGGGCGCCTTCTCCGAGTAGCGTTTCGATCTCCGGGGGAAGTCCGGGGTTTTCGAGATCCGAAACCACCACTCCCACCTTGCGCGACCGGGTCCGCCCGAGTCGACGGATCATCTCAGGGTCGGCTCGCCGGGGTGAGGGAGCCAGGACAAAACCCAGGATGTCCGCGCCGAGTTCTTCGGCAAGTCGCGTGTCCTCTTCATTGGTGAGGCCGCAGATTTTCACCAGGGGACGATAGAGATCGCGGCCCCGCCCGCGGGCGTTGCCCTTCGCGGGAGCACGAACCTGCCCGCGGGCGCGGCCCTTCGCGAGATCGTGGTTTTTTCCGCGATAGAGGGGCCCCCAGAAGGTATCACCGGTTTTTCGCGCCTCCCGGAGTTTCGGAAGAAGGGCCGGGTTTCTCATGACCGCCTCTCCCACGAGCACTCCTTCGAAACCGTTGGAGAAGGCCAGCGCGGCGTGTTCCTCCGACCGGATTCCCGATTCGAAAATTTTTCTCGGCGCCCAGTCGAGGAGGGCTGAAAGGGAGACCGGGGTGAGCAGGTCGATGGAAAAATCCCTCAGGTTCCTTGCATTGATTCCGACCGTAGCGGGGCGGAGGTGACGGATTTTTTCGATCTCCTCGGAGCTGTGGACCTCCACCAGCACCTCCAATCCAAGGGACGCCGCCCGGCGGTAGAGTTCTTCCATCCGCCGGGGTTCCAGGATTGCGGCTATCAGCAGTACCGCGTCCGCACCGATGCGCCAGGAGATATCAATATCCTCAGGTTCCAGAAGGAAGTCCTTTCGCAGAAAAAAAATGTCGGGGTTCCGGGATTTCAGCTTCTCCAGATCCCGGAGAGAACCACCGAAAAACTCCTCCTCCGTCAGAACGGAGACTGCCTTCACCCCCGAGGATGTGTAGAGGTCGACCTGGACGGTGGGGTCCGGCATCTTCGCGATGGTCCCCGCCGAGGGGGAGCTTCGTTTCACCTCGCATATGAGAAAGGGCGATTCGGGGAAGGGGACGAGGGGAACCTGCCGTTCCGGGGGCAGTTGTAGTCCCTGGGAATAGCCGAATTGCCCGAGGCGCTCACGGCGGGAGCGGACTATTTTTTCAAGAATATCGATACCCGACGTCATATCAGGCAACCCCCGCTTTGCGTGGTTCTCCCAGCGGAGTCTCCTCGAGGCAATGCCCGATCCTGCGGATCTCCTCAAGCTTTGACCGAACAAGACCCGATGTCAGGGCACGCGAGGCTATCCGGTATCCCTCGCCGATACTTTCGGCAATTCCGTAGAGGAAGAGGACCGCACCGCTGTTCAATGCAACAGAAGCGTGGAGGGCGGGTGGGCCGTCTCCGGCAAGCAGTGCCTCTGCGGTGAGGGCGTACTCCCGGGGGCTGCCTCCGCGCAACTCTTCCGGCTGAAAAAATGGGATTCCGAGGCTTCGGGGATCGAACTCGAACTCCTCGGTCCGGTTTTTTTCATCGATATACACGACGGTGGTGGGGGCGCAGACCGACATTTCATCCTGACCGTCGTGACCGTGGACCA
>CAZJIN010000244.1:0-4984 GCA_964545955.1 uncultured Sediminispirochaeta sp. | reverse complement strand
ACCCCTTCACAATCATGAAGTTAAACACCGGAACCACCGACCCGTGATATCCATTCCCGTCCTCGGAAAAATCGGGATCATCCGCCGATAAGGTCGGAAAGGGATGTTCAAGTCCGAAGGTGTCATGGTTCTTGAGGTGCTCAATCAGACGGACCGCCTTGGCCTCGTTCGGAATCTCTGCGAGGAGCGTCCAGAAGCCGGCCACCGTCTTCCTCGGGAGTCTATTTGATTCTTCGTCCAGATCATGGTAAAAACCTGTTTCGTCATCCCACATCCGGGTATTGATCCTTGTCTTCAGGGAGAAGTAATGCCGTTTATAGGAAAAACTGATCTCCTTGTCGTTCAGAATATCCCCCAGGGCGGACATATAGAGGGCGTTGATCGCCTGCTGTGCGTTGAAATCCACGGGATATACCGTTCCCTTCCTGGGGCTGTTACCCATGCAGGTAGCCTCGAGGGGGACCCGGTAGAGGCCGTTTTCATCACGGAAGGTCTCTTCAAGCCAGCTGAAATAGCGCTGAAGCTTCGGAACGACCTCTTTGAGCCGTTTCTTATTCCCTCCCTTGTGAAAAAGGTTGTACTCGGCAAAAGAAAACAGCGGAGGCTGCACGCTCTCAGGGTTGTCGTCGGAAAAAACCGGGGCCCCGTCGCTGAGACGGTATATTCCCCGAATCGCCCCGGAATCCTCCTGTTTCCCGTAAAAGTTATCCAACATGCTGTCCGCCGGAAAAATTCTGTTGCTATAAGCAAGGAAAAAGGTAGACAGACAGGCCTCAAACTGGGTAATAGTAGAACTGTCGGGATATACCAGAAATCCGGGTTCAAAACCGTTTTTAGATTGATTATTATTTTTATACCAGGCATCCTGCACCCATGCCCAGGTCTGCTCGTACATATCTACAAAATCCTGGTCATAGAAATGGACGGCCGGAAAGCCCTTCTTCACCATCAGTGATCCTTGCATATGCCCCCACGCAACGCACAAATTTCGAGAATATAAGTTATGCAAATTTAAAGAGTTTTTACCCTTTATCGATTATACAAAATACACCGTAATATATAATAAGTCAAATTTTTAGTGGCGTAATTACAAAGGTGTAATTTTTACATCGGGAGAAAAGGAAAATTGTTCAGGTTTCTGAAAAAAGACGTCAAAATTCTTTCAATCGACGGCGGAGGGATTCGCGGGATCATTCCGGCCCTTCTACTCGAGGAACTGGACCGCAGGATCGCCGCCCGAAACAAAAAACGCCCCCTCTGCGGGGTTTTCGACCTGATCGCGGGAACCTCCACCGGATCCATCATTGCCCTGGGCCTGACTGCTCCCGCCTTTAAAAAAAGCACCGGGAGGTACTTCGAAAAGGGCGTCGAACATCGGGAATATTCACGGGACCCCCTTTTCACCCCCGGGGACATAGTGGATATCTACAGCGATCACGGCCTCGAGATTTTTCCTCGCCATATCTTCAACCAGCTGACCACCGCCCGCCAGGCCTTCACAGAGAAGTACAATTCCGGTCGTTTCTATGAGCTCCTCGAGGAGTATATGGGAAAAAGAACCCTTCAGGACGCCCTCACCAACGTGCTGGTCACCTCCTACGACATCACCCACAACACCCCGCTCATCATGAAAAAAAGACCCGAATCAATGAACCGACGTGAACTGGACCCCAATTTTTTCCTAAAGGACGCGATTGCCGGCTCCTCTGCCGCTCCAACCTACTTCGAACCCGTCCAGGTGAGCAGTGTCGATGGAAAAAGCTCCCACCTCCTGGTCGACGGCAGTGTTTTCGCAAAAAATCCCGCCATGTGCGCCCTTGTGGAAGCCCAGAAAATTTTCCCCCGGGCCCGCCATTTTACCATCATCTCCCTCGGTACAGGCGAAACGGGCTATCCCTACACCTACGCCCAGATGCACAGCTGGGGTTTTCTTGAATGGGTCCTCCCCTCAAAGGGAGTGCCCCTTGCCTCCATTATGAACGACGGACAGACCAAATGCGTAAACTACCAGCTTCAATATTTGCCACGAGTGAGCTACCACCGCCTCGAAGCACGCCTGGGAGAATGTAGCCGATCCATGGACGACGCAGCCCCCGAAAACATGAAATGCCTCCGGAAAACAGCCCTCTCTCTCATCCGGGAAAACGATACACTCCTCGACCGCCTGGCCCGCATTCTGGTATGAACACCAACCGCCTATAGTCAGTGGAAAGGGGCTGTGGAACGGAGAATTATTGTAATAACCTCGATTTATGTTATAATCAGTACCGATCATGGACATATTAAAGCCCCGACAGAAGCGGGCGCCCCGCTTCGCAATGGGCGTACTTCTGGCGATAGTGGTGGGAACGGGAAGTGGGTTGGGCTCAGTCGCCTTCGTATGGCTTATTGAAAAAATTCAGATAATCTTCTTCGTCCACGGCATCCGCCTTTTTTCATTCCTCGGGCCCTTTGCCGTAGTACCCCTCCCCGCGATAGGGGGTCTCCTAGTCGGCCTCGTGATCTACTACGGCACCGTGGAAGCCCGCGGGCACGGAGTTCCGGAGGTTATGTATGCCATGACAAAACGGGGCGGCAGGATCCAACCCATCACCGTGGTGATAAAAACCATCGCCTCGGCAATCACCATCGGCAGTGGCGGTTCCGCCGGCCGGGCCGGCCCGGTCGTACAGATCGGGGCGGCCATGGGGTCAACCGTTGGCCAGTTTCTCCGCCTGCCGACGGCGTGGCTGAGGACCCTGGTCTCCTGCGGTGCCGCCGCCGGGATCTCCGCAACCTTTAACGCGCCCCTGGGGGGGATTTTTTTTACCACCGAACTGCTGACCACCTCCTTCGTCAGTTACGGTCTTCCCTTTATCGTGATCAGCTCCCTTGTAGCGAATCTGATCGCCACCATGCTCCTGGGGGTCGGACAGTCCTTCAACCTCATCACCGTCTATACGCTGGTATCCCCGGTGGAGATCGTTTTTTACCTTCTCCTCGGTATTATGATTATTGTGACGGGCTTTATTTTTATGAAAACCCTTCAGGTTTCTGAAAATATCTTTGACTGGATGAAAAAACTCCCCGTTTGGTTCCGTCCCGCCCTCGGCGGCCTGGTAGTCGGGGTGATCGGCCTCTATTCCTTCGATCTCTTCGGCGTCGGCTACGGCAAAGTCCCTTGGAACAGCACCCTGGGCCTCGATCAAGCCCTGGCCGGGACCATCCCCCTACGATTCCTCTTCTTTCTGGCAGCCCTGAAAATCATCGCCACCTCAAGCACCATTGGAAGCGGGGGCAGCGGGGGCATCTTCGCGCCCAGCCTTTTCATCGGTGGGGCCGTCGGCTCCATTGTCGGTTACCTGGCCGGATATTTTATCCCCGGTAGCAGCCCCGGGGCCTTCGCCCTCGTCGGAGCGGCGGCACTTTTCGCGGGGGTGACCCGAGCGCCCTTCACCAGCATCGTGATGATGCTGGAGCTGACCCGGGATCTTCGGATGATGGTACCCCTTATGCTGACCGTGATGATCGCGAGTGAGGGGATCAAACTTCTCAGTCGCGAAACGATCTACAGTGAAAAACTCATGCGCCGCGGTGTCGACGTCCTCCGACTCATGAACTCCCGACTGGTACCCAGCATCTGCGTGGGTGACATTATGACCATGGATCACCCCACCGTCACCGTGCACACCACCCTCGCCGAATTCAGGGAACAGGTGGACCTCCACCATTCCCGGGGTTTCGCCGTACTCGATGACGAGGGACGTCTCTTTGGCATGGTCACCATGACCGATTTTGAAAAAGCCCGCGACAACGAGCTTGATCTCTCCGATCCCGTTGAAAAAATCTGCACCACCGACATTATCACCGCCTTTCCCGACGAAACCCTCATGGAGGTACTCCCAAGGGTCTTCGACTTTCAACTCGGCCGGATCCCCGTAGTGGACCCCGAAGACAACCACATCCTCCTCGGCATGCTACGGGACCGCAACATCTACTCCGCCTGGAGAATGGCCTTCCACCACGGGGAAAAATCGATCCTGTAACCGCGGGCGGGGGCGGGCACGCAAGTGGAGCAAGGACGCAAGTAGCGGAAACCCCGGCGGCCGGTGCGCCCCTTACAGGCCCTTCAAAAAAAACTCCGTCATCCCCCGGTCGGCCCATGGTATCTCATGGACCTCGCCCTTTTTACCCACCCGGGTGTGGAGTCTTCCGGTCCGCTGGATTCTTTCAAGCACGCGACCATCCTCCTCCCGGAGCGATTTCTCCTTGAGCAGATTGGTGATCCGGGCGAGGCGGAAAGCGGTCAACAGTTGAGCGGTGGAATATCCCCCGCCCCAGGGCCAGGCGGCGCTACCCAGGGCTCGCTGAAACGGGACCTCCTCAAAAAAGGAGGGATCCTCAAATCCCCCGATCCCGGGAACCGGATAGTACATGCTGATCCCCACCTGCGTTGGTAGGCGCAAAAGAAAAAGCAGATTCTCCACGGCCGCTTCGGGACGTTCACCGGGAAGCCCGGCGATAAAATAGGTCACCCCTTCCATCCCGAGCTCCTTCGCAGCCTCCAGGAGGCTCATATACCCCCCCATCCCACCGATGCGGTTTTGTTTTTTCAGCTGACCCTCGTCAGCAGAGGCTATCGAAAAATTGAGCCGCCGGAATCCCGCGTGATACATGAGCTCAAGTTTTTCGGGATCGAGAAAACGGTAGTCAATACCGTTTTCCGCGGACATCTCCACACCGGGGAAACGCTCCGCAAGCCCTGTCAGGAGCTCGCGAAACCAGCCCGCATCCGCCGACAGGTTGTCATCCTCAAAATAGATTTTTTTCACCAAGCTCCGACCCCGGCTCCAGCCCCGGCCTGACGACTGTTTCTGCCGCAGTTTTCCTTGGCTCCGGCCCCGGCTCCGGCTCCGACCCCGACCGAACGGCTGTTCCTGCCCGCTCCGCTTTTCCAGCTCTTGGGAAAAACCCTGGTCGAAGCGCGACAGCTCCTCTTCTATCC
>CAZJIN010000243.1:0-4991 GCA_964545955.1 uncultured Sediminispirochaeta sp. | reverse complement strand
GGACTCAAAAATCGCAAGAAGGATCGCCATAGCCGCCTATGAACTTGAGATGAACCTCGTACTACATTCAGAAGGCGGTTCTATACATTTTTTGATGGACGGAGACAGGGCGGTGGTACAGACCGACGACAACGGTCCGGGAATCAACGATATTGAAAAGGCCCTCACCGAAGGTTATTCCACCGCAACGGAATGGGTACGCTCCCTTGGCTTCGGCGCCGGCCTGGGCTTGGTCAATGTGCGCAGGGTTTCCGATGAATTTCAGATTACCTCGGAACCGTCTCGTGGTACCCATACAAATTCAGTAATTTTTCTAAAAAAAGGAGAACACCATGAAAGTAGCTGACCTTCCCGACATACTGGAATGCACAATTTTCACCCCCGGATCCGGGGAGACGGTGATCACCGGTGGCTATACCTCTGATCTTCTGAGTGATGTGATGGGAAACGCCCTGGAAGGGGATATCCTGATCACCATTCAGGGCCACAAAAACAGTGTAGCCGTAGCACACCTGGGGAACCTGCCGGCCATACTTCTCTGCAACGGGCGCAAAGCCCCGGAGGATATGATCAAGGCAGCTGAACAGGAGGGGATCGCTATTTTTTCAACAACCATGAACCAGTTCCTTGCATCCCACAGGATTGCTGTTGCCCTTGGAATAGAGTGAGGCGAAGGTGCTGGTCCGGACCGATCTCCACAATCACTCCTGTCTCAGCCCCTGCGGGAGTCTTGAGTTGTCTCCGCGACGTCTCACCCTAGAGGCAAAAAAGAGGGAAATACGGATCCTCGCCCTCACCGATCACAACAGCGGACGCAACCTGCCGGCCTTTCGTGCATGCTGCGAGGAAGCGGGAATTTTTCCCCTGTTTGGAATAGAAATCACCTCCCTCGAAGAGGCTCACGTCGTGGGAATCTTCGAACACCTCGATGCAGCCCTGGAAATGGGTGGTTTCATCGAATCGCGGCTTCCCCTGATCGAGGGAAACGCGAGTCTCTTCGGCGACCAGGTATACGTGGATCGGAATGAACTCATCCTTGGTGAGGTTGACCGCGCCTTGTTCGGTGGAACGGACCTCTCCATCGATCAAATAGTCGAAGAGGTCCATCACCGGGGGGGAATAGTGTTTCCCGCTCACATTGACAGGAACGCCTACAGTATTGTGATGCAGCTCGGATTTTTGCCGGACCTCCCTTACGATGCGGTGGAGTGTATGAATCCGGACTGCGGACTCGATACCCTTGGTTATACCCCCATCACAAACTCCGACGCCCATTATCCCGAAAACGTGGGCTCCCGTTCGACCATATACGAGATGTCGGAAATCTCCTGGCCCGCACTGCGGGACGCGCTCACCTTACGGTGCCCGTGAGCAGATAGATTCTCCTTCGGATTTTCCTTCGGATCTCTCTTCTGCAGACCGCGGCTCTTGCCAAAGCACGGTACTTTGTCTACCATACGATAATTATTTCCAGGGGAGTGGAGAGATGAAGACCTATTCCGAGATCAATGAAAAAATCGCCGCCGGCAAAGCGGTAGTCCTCAACGCCGAAGAGGTGATAGACTACGTCGATTCAAAGGGACTATCGAAGGCCGCCGAAGAGATCGACGTGGTGACCACCGCAACCTTCGGCCCTATGTGCTCCTCCGGCTGCTTCCTCAATTTCGGTCACAGCATACCCAAAATCAGAATCACCGAAGCGTGGATAGACGATGTCCCGACGTACGCCGGGATTGCCGCCGTCGACCTCTTTATGGGAGCCTCACAGCTTCGTCACAATGATCCTGCAAATATGTACTACCCGGGAGAGTTCCGCTTCGGCGGAGGTCATGTGATCGAACGGCTGGTCGCCCGCAAGGAGCTCCAGCTCTTCGGTCTTTCCTATGGGACCGATGAGTATCCCCGCAGGGAAGTCCGTACTATGTTTACCATCGACGACCTGAACCAGGCGATCATGGTAAATCCGAGAAACTGCTATCAGAACTACAACGTCGCGACCAACACCTCCGACCGGATTATTTACACCTACATGGGTCAACTCAAGCCCCACATGCAGAACCTCACCTACAGCTCCGCGGGTCAGCTCTCACCTCTCCTTAACGACCCCTACTACGAGACCATCGGAATCGGTAGCGCGGTCTGGCTTGCAGGTGCCCGGGGCCATGTCTACGCCGAGGGGACCCAGCACTCGAGCCTGGTCGAACGAACCGACAACGGGGTCCCGGCGGAAGGAGCGGGGACCCTGGCCCTGACCGCGGACATGAAACGAATGGACGCTGAATTCGTCCGTGGGGTGAGTCTGAAGGGCTACGGCGCGAGTATCGCCCTCGGTGTGGGAGTCCCTATCCCGATCCTGAATGAGCAGATCCTCGAGTATACCACCGTGAGGGACGACGAGATCAAGGCGGAGCTGATCGACTATTCCTACGATTACCCCATGAAGTCCGGCAAGGTCATCGCCCACCTCACCTACGGTCAGTTGAAGAGGGACGAAGTAGAAATTAACGGTCAAAAAGTGGAAGTCTCTTCCATGTCCTCATACCCGAAGGCCCTCCACGTCGCCGAACGACTAAAGGCGGAGATCAGGGACGGCAGGTTCCTGCTAAGCGAACCGATGCAAAAACTGCCGCGGGACCAGAAGGGAAAATCAATGGTAGTTCGTGAAGGTGAAGGAGAAAGAAACTGATGAAAACAAAAAAATTCCTGCTGAATTTCAACCGTCAACTTGCGGAAAAACCGATCGTCTACCACCTGGTCAAGGACTACGATCTGATCATTAACATCTTTCGGGCGAAAATAACCGCCGAAGAAGAGGGCTTTATGGTTCTCGAGGTAGCTGGCACGGACGAACAAATACAGAAAGGCCTCGCCTTTATTCGCTCGGACGGTGTAACGGTCAACGAGGCCGAGAAGGGGCTGCGCTGGGACTCCTCTATCTGCACTCACTGCGGCAACTGCCTCCCCCACTGTCCCGTGGACGCTCTCTATATCGTCAATCCTGCAACCCGTGAGATTGCCTTCGATTCGGACAAATGCGTGGAATGCCTCAACTGCATTCCCAACTGCCCCTACAACGCAGTTTCCTCGGTATTTTAAGCATCCATGGCACCCGATTCCCCCGCTTCCGATTCCGTTTCGCCCGCTTCACCTCGCAGCTTTGCCACCCTGGAATACCATGAGGCAAACTACCGGGTCTGCTCCCCGGACAATCCCTCTCTCTTTCGGATTATCCGCCGACTTCGGAATCGTCTTGAAGCCTACATACGCCTTCACCCGGAGTTCAAAGACTCCCATGTCCCCCTGCCGGAGCTGCCTCTCCCCGCACCGGAACCGGCCCTTCGAATGCACCGGGCTTCCCAGTCTATCGGGGTTGGTCCTATGGCGGCAGTGGCGGGCACTTTCTCCCAACTTGCCGCGGAAGAGCTTCTCCGGGCTTCTGGGAAATCCCCAGACCCCGAAACAAGCCGGGAGGTGATTATCGAGAACGGCGGGGATATCTTCATGGTCCTGATGGCTCCCCTCACCATCGGCCTCTGGGTAGGCCACGCTTCACCCTTCCGGAACCTCGCCTTCCGACTCTCACCGGAGGACAGCCCCCTGGCTATCTGTTCCTCCTCTTCCTCCATGGGACACTCCTACAGCGAGGGCAGTTGCGACCTGGTCACGGTTTTGTCCCCCGATGCATCCCTGGCCGACGCCTGCGCCACCGCGGTCTGCAACCGGATTAGATCCTACGAGACGTTCCAGGAAGCCGTGGAGTGGGGAGCAAGTCTGAAGAATGTGCGTGGTATTCTTGCGATCCGAGGTGGAAAAATGGCGGTGGCGGGAGAAATTCCGCGACTACAGCGACATGCCGAACACGATCTCGGCTACAAAATCACCCACCACCGCGACTCTTCCTTCCCGAAGAACAGCTTATAACCCGGGAGCGGCCGGGACTTATAGCCGGCGATCGACCGGTAGCCCGGGAGCGGCCGGAGCCTTTAGATTCTCGGGTCGTGAACTGTTATCCGGCATGGGCCTTTAGTTCCGTCGGCCGAAAATCCTCAGAAGAAAGAGAAAGATGTTGATAAAATCTAGGTAAAGCTTCAATGCCCCCAGGATCGAAAGCTTGACGTACTGCTCTTCCGTGGTGGACGTGCCGAATTGGGCATTCCAGCGTTTGATCATCTGGGTATCGTAAGCGGTCAGTCCGATGAACACGAAGACCCCGATATAGCTGATCATGTAGTAGAGACCCTCGCTGCGCAAGAATATATTGATCACGCTGGCGATGATGACGCCCCACAAACCCATAATGAGGTAGTGTCCGATTCCGGAGAGGTCCCTCTTCGTGGTCATGGCATAGAGGCTCATTCCGGCAAAGGTTCCCGCGGCGGTGAAGAAAGCCAGGGAGATCTCCGCACCCGTGTAGGCCAGGAAGATCACCGAAAGGGTGATTCCGTTCAGCACAGAATACCCCGCGAAGGCCATGGTGGCGCTGGAGGCGGACATATGCATGATCCGGGTCCCGAGGTACATCACCAGGCCCAGTTCTCCGAAGATCAGGAGCAGAAAAATCATCTGGTTTCCCACCAGGGCCCTCATAATCGATGGGTTGTTGGCAACCCCGAAAGCCACCACCCCCGTCAGGGCCAGACCCGCGGTCATCCACAGATACACATTTCTCAATATATTTCGTTCCCGCACCCGGGGAATACTCAGAATTTGCGCTCGACTGTAAGCCATATATGTTCCTCCCTGTTTATCTGAAGTCGATCTGTTTTTCTCCTCATAAAAATCGCACTAAAACCATAAAAGGTCAAGTTCTACCACTCCAACGATTCTCATTAGGAAAGTCGGGATTGTATTTCTTCATCTTCGTTTCTCCACGGTGTTTCTACGGCTGTCCTCGAAGCCCCTTAATTTTTGTCCGGTATGTTGAACTTCCTCGAATCAAAACGGTCGCTCCCGAGCCAGAGTTCGATCTTGGTCCCTTTGTCGGGTCGGGA
>CAZJIN010000242.1:0-4993 GCA_964545955.1 uncultured Sediminispirochaeta sp. | reverse complement strand
ACGCCGCCGGTGCCGTTGACCACCAGGGCTTTCAGCTTCTTGGATCCCATCACCGCGCCTACCCCTGAACGGCCGGTTGCACGGTCCTTGTCGTTCATTATGCAGGCGATCCGTGACATATGTTCTCCGCCGGGACCGATACAGGCGACTTTGGCATCCGGCGCGGTCTCACCCACCAGGGTATCGGTGGTTTCGTAGATGTCTTTGCCCCAGAGATGTCCCGCGTCACGCAGCTCCACCTCGTCGTCGTTCACGAACAGGTAGACCGGTTTTTTTGAAACCCCCGTGAAGATCACCATATCGTATCCGGCAAACTTGAGTTCGGGTCCGAACAGTCCCCCCGAGTTGGAGGCGGCTATGGTACCCGTGAGGGGCCCCTTGGTGACTACTTCGAACCGACCGGTGGAGGTGCCAAGAGAACCCGTGGTCGCGCCTGTGGCAAAGATAAGGTGGTTCTTCGGACCGAGGGGGTCCACCTTCGGACTTACCTCTTCGACGAAATACCGGGTTCCAAGACCTCGCGCACCGAGGTATTGGGTGGCCCATTCCTTGTTGAGCGGTTCCTTTCGAATCTCGCCGCTCTCGAGATTGACCCTTAGAATTTGTCCTGCCCATCCGTACATCATGAGGCACCTCCCGCACTGAACAAGGTTTCGAAACGTCGCGTCATGTTGTCTCTTCTGGCGCGGGTGTCCTCCGTGGCGGGGATCCACTGAATCGCATCGGTGGGACAGAACAGCGCGCATTCCGGTTCTCCATCACATAGATCGCATTTGAGCACCGTTTTTGACCTGCGATCGTAGGTAATGTTGCCGAAGGGACATGCGGAGACACACATCCTGCATCCAATGCACTTGTTTTGATCATATTCCACCAGACCGGTCTGCTCATTTTTCGTGAGCGCGTTCACCACGCACACCGCAGCGCACGCGGGTTCTTCACATTGCAGACAGGTAAGGGGTACCGAGAACCTCAGGGGTGTTTCCATTACAGAAATTCTGGATAATGTACGGCTGAACACCCCCCCATGCTTGAGCGAACAGGCGAGTTCGCACGAATGACAGTCGATGCAGCTTTCGGGCTGCAACAACAGCACTTTTTCCATATTGCCCTCCTCTTCATATCTTAGCCTCCACCTCCGGGTGGAAACAGAGCGACCTGATCACCATCGCTTAGTTTTGTCTCCAGTCCATCGAGATGAAGGATGTTATGACCGTTCACGAGAATGATAGAGCCCGTTATGAGCCGACCCTGATCATCGAGAAGTTTGTGCAAAAAGGGTTTCGGTGTATGTGATTCAGTTTTTTCCAAGAGTTCTTCTATATTCCCGACCAGATCCTGAAGGTGAATCTCAGATAGACCGAGGAACATGCGTAGAGTGGTAAAAAACTTTACAACTATCATTTTTTAATCTTCTCAATAAATGATAGGACCCCTTCTCAAATCTGTCAATGATTTTATGGTTTTTCGGTTGAACAGCCGATATATTAGCTTTGTTATCAGGAATCAACAAAAGGAACCGATCTCCGACTGATAGGGTCCGACTGATAAGGTTCGCCTTGGATAAGCAAGGGATTTGATGTATATTCTTGCCATGGGAAAACAACAGAATTGTCGCGTGTATGGATATAGTCATTCCTACCTGAAAAACCAGAACGGCCTGAAAAACCCGGACGGCAGGACCAGCTTGAAAGGTCTGGGCCGGCATTATTCCGAAAAGGTTAAGACGGGGCTTACCGTTTTTTTTATGATAGCATTGGTGATGTTCACCTCCGGGTGCGGACAGAGGGAGGCGGAACCCGTTTCCATGACGGATTTTGCGCTTGGGACCACTTGTTCGGTCAAACTCTACGGGAGTGAGTATCGCGATCGGCTTCAGCCTGCCCTGGAGATCGCAAAGCAGGTGGAAGAGAAAATGAGCGTGAACCTGGAGGACTCCGAAATAAGCAGGGTGAATAAGGCGGCGGGGGAATCGTCTGTTTCCGTCAGTGGGGAAACATTTCAGCTCCTGGAGGCGGCCCTGGATTTTGCCCGAATTGGAAATGGGGCTTTTGATCCGACTATCGGTCCTCTGGTTGAGTTGTGGGATATAGGATCGGGCTCGGAACAGGTACCCACGGAGGAGGCGATCGATGGGGCCTTGTCTAAGGTGGATTTCATGAATTTAGAGCTCAATCCGAACAACAGGGGGGTGTTTCTAAAAAAAAAGGAGATGGCCCTCGACCTCGGAGCTATCGCGAAGGGGTGGGCGGCGGATCGGATGGTGGACTATCTTCTTGACGAAAAGGTCGCTGCGGGTATCGTGAACCTCGGGGGAAATGTATACGCCTTCGGACCAAAGCCGGCGGGCGGTCCCTGGAAAATCGGTATCCAATCGCCCTATGACGATCGAGGAACCTATATCGGAATAGTGGAGATCTCAGAGGGTGCGGTGGTCACTTCCGGTAAATATGAGCGTTTTTTTATTGAAAACGGGACGAAGTACCATCATATACTCAGTACGGAAGACGGGTTTCCGGTAGAGAACGGGCTTGCCAGTGTTTCGATAGTCTCCTCCGATGCCACCACTGCGGATGCCCTTTCCACCCTTGTATTCGCCATGGGTCTTGAAGAGGGCTTAGACTTAACCGAGGATCTGGAAGGGGTAGAGGCGATTTTTATCACCGAGGAGAAAAAAGTATTTACCACCACCGGGTTACGGGACAGTTTTAAACTGACGGACCAGGAGTTTAGACGAGAGAAAAGCTTCAAAGATCGACCTGAACCCTAAAAACGCCGATCCAGTAAATACATCGTGTAGGACTTCAGGTGGGTGAGGGCTTCTCCCCGGGGTAGTAGTTTGACGGAATAGAGGGCTTTTCGTGTGTAGGCATGTGCGCATCGACGGGCGCGATCGATACCGTTCAATTCTACGGTGAGCTTGATAACGCTTTTCAGGGCGCGACCGTTGGACGGCCTGGACCGGAGTTTTTTTTCAAGGGCTCCCGTGTCATTCTGAAGTGCAAAAAGCAGGGGCAGATTTACAATTCCCTGGCGGATATCGGTGCCGGACACTTTTCCGATTTTGTCCTTCTTCGGGGAAAAATCAAGGATATCATCGATGATCTGAAACCCCGATCCCAGGTTGTAGCCGATTTTTTTTAATCTCGCCGCTTCCCGTTCTTCGACGCCACTTTCATGGGCACCAACATAGGCGGAGAGGGCAAAAAGAGCGGCGGTTTTGCCCATTATACGACGATGATACTCCTTGAAACTCGTCGCGGCAGGTGATACCTGACCATGCTGACGGATTTCGCTTTCACAGATCGAATTGACCACACCGGCGATGTACCGCCCCATTTCAATGTCCGTATGATCCGCGGCAATCTGAAAACTGCGGGTGAAGAGGAAATCCCCGAGCAATACGGCGTTTCGCTCGCCGAACCGGGTGTGGAGGGTCGGAATACCCCGCCTGGAGGAGGCTTGATCGATGATATCGTCGTGGATCAGGGTGGCCAAATGCAACATTTCAACAGCTGCGGCGAGCCTTTGAATCTTCTTCCGATCAGGTTCTCCAAAACGGGAGGATAGCAACATCAGGGCGGGTCTCAGGAGTTTGCCGGGGCTTTCGATAAGCCCCGACAGGGACTCCCTGATGAAGGAAGTGCTGCTCTCGACCTGTTCACGGATCAATTGATTTACCGCGTTCAGGTCTTCTTCAAGCTCGAGCTCCCTGTACAGAGAAATTAACATCGGTCACCTTCTTACTCTTTGATTACCGGTTCTCCATCGTAGAGATGGGTTTTCTGCGCGATGGAGGTACTGTTCCAGAATTTTTTTAGCCACGGCATCACGTAATGGTCGAGACCGAAGCCGCGGCCGGCGCCGCCGAGCATCACGATGGAAACCGCGATATACCAGAGCAGTTCCGGATTGCCCCAGCCCGAGGCAATGAACATGAGGCTGAATCCTATGGAGACCACCGCAGCGGGGAAGGTAAAAAGACCGGCGATCAAGGCAAGTCCTATGGCGACCTGGCCGAGGACCACTCCGGCCTGCAAGAGGAAGGCGAGGAGTGGAGAGGCACTCAAAATATTCTCGGCAAACCAGGTGTAGATTCCAAGGGCCTCGATGAGGGGTTCACCGTACTGGCTCGCCGCCTGGGCGGCTCCTTCCGCGGCTCCTTCCGCGGCCTGGCTTGCCGCCGATCCCGCGTCGGCCGCAGCGGCTCCTGTTGCGGCGCTCCCCGCGTCCGCGGCGGTTTCAAAGACTACCCCGGGAAGCTTAATCGCCCCCGTCCAGACCTCGGCCAATCCACCGTCTCCCGGATTCAGCCAGCCCTCAAGGATATGTTTGATACCCTCGAAGAGCCATTTTCCACCGAGAAAGAGACGAAGAGGTACGGCCCAGTAGGTCGGTATCTTTGCCGAGAGGTGGTTTCCAAGAATGGAGCGGTTCTCCCTGATGGTAAAAAACTCGTGTTGCAGATAGCCCCATACCGCGTTCACACCGGCAAGACCGAAGAGGTAGTGCATGTTGATCAGATGCTTCATAGCCATGGCGAAGATACCTGTGAGGGATATTCCCGCGACATGGGCGACCGCGTATTTTCCTCCCAGACTGATCATAAAACCGTGGTAGTTGGATTTGAACTTCTTTTTTGGTTTGGCTTCAACATCGGCTATGATGTTTTCCGCGGCGACATCACCGGTTTGAAGGGCGGTCTCCACAATCTGGGGGAGGACTTTTTCATTTTCGAGATACCAGAGAATATCTCCCACCAGATAGACATTGTCATGATCGACGGATTTCATCTCCTCATCCACAAGGATACGACCGCGTTCTCCTACAATATACCGTTCATCATCTTCCAGGTGGCATCCCGCCATACCATGGATACCCTCCGACGACGCGTAGGAACATTGGCCCTTGGCGTATTGACCCTTTGTGAGGGGGATTCGGGCGGTAAATTCCGCACCTTGAGTCCCGCAGGTCCAAATAAAGGTGGCCGCGG
>CAZJIN010000241.1:0-5007 GCA_964545955.1 uncultured Sediminispirochaeta sp. | reverse complement strand
GTTCCGGGGAGACCGCTCCTTCGACGGAAGAAGAGGAGGGCTTCGAGGGATCAGGGGAAGAGCTGGAAGATTTCGGCGAACCTGAAGATTTCGGAGAATTTGAAGGCCTCGGCGAACCGGGGGAAGCGGGTCCTGAGGACATAGAGTCACCTGAAGCACCTCAAGCACCCGAATCATCTGAAGAACCTGAAGACCTGGAAGAGTTTGAAGAATTTGAAGATCTGGGTGAACCCGGTGAACTGGAGACACTTGAGGAGCCGGTGGAGGAAGATTTTTCTCTTCCCGAAGAAGATGTATTCGGGGAACCGGATCTGCCGGATTTTTCCGGTGAAGAAGAAGCCGCGGAGGATACGGGTGAGGAAGAAGCCCTGCCTGAATTCGGCGATGAAGAGGATTTTGCCCTTCCGGACTTTGATGAAGAACCCGATTTTGAAGAGGAACCGACCGAGGATCAACCAATCGAGGAGGAGCTGGGGGAGGGGTTCGAGGAGCCCCTCGAAGAAGTGCTGGAAGGTACCGAAGGTGCTGAAGAAGAGGAAATAGTACCTGAAGAGCTGGAAGCACCAGGCGAGGAAAGCCCGGGTGTGGATGAAGGGAGTCTTGAGGAACTCGAGTTGCCGGAAGAGGAGTTTGAGGACGGTGAGTTCGAGGTTGATGAGTTTAATCTGGGTGATCTGGGAGAGGAATTCGGCGTGCTGGAGGAAGCCGCAGAGGAGGATGAAGAGGAACTTCCCTCCGAGGAGGCCGCCGAGGAACTTGAAGAGGAAGAATCCCTTGAACTGACTGAAGAACAGTTTGAGACCCTTGGAAAAACCCTTCTCACCCTGCCGCGAAACCTGAAGCTGATCGTTGAAGAACAGATCGGTGAAAAAGGACTTTCCGGGGGACAACTCAAGAACCTGGTCAATTCCCTGGTGGAGCAAAAAAGCGCGAAGGAAATTGCCCAGATCACCTCAAAGATTATCGGTCGCAAGATAAAGATCCCCAGCCAGTACGAAAAAAAGACCGGGGCCGCCTTTGAGGCGGAAAAGGACAGCTTCGCCTACCGCTTCCGTTATCGGATTTTCCCACTGTTACGCACAATAGTACTCAGCATGCTGGCAGTCGGGCTGCTTACTTTTGCCGGATATCGTTACGCGTACCGTCCGCTCTACGCGCTGTATCTCTACAATCAGGGTTTTGAGCAACTGGAGGAGCGGGAGTACCCCTCCGCCCATAACTATTTCCAACGAGGTCTTGATCAGTGGGTGATGCGAAAACAGTTTTTTAGATACGCGAAGGAGTACGAAAGGCAGAAACAATGGTCCCTGGCAGAGGAAAAATACGATCAGCTGCTTCGGTTTTATCCCTTTGATAAGGAAGGTACCCTGGCCTACGCGCGGCTTGAACTACAGAAACTTTCCAACTATGAAAAGGCGTCATCCCTCCTCACGAATTTTTTGGGTGAAGAACCGAAGGACTACGATGCTATGCTGCTCCTGGGGGACACCTACCTCGAATGGGGAGATGAGGATAGTTCAAAATACGAACAAGCGAGGTACAACTATGCCGTTCTCATGGAGAGCTATGGTATTAACGACGAGCTTCTTTTTCGTATGATGCGGTTTTTTGTGCGGACCGACAATTTTGAGGAAGTCCTTAATCTCAACAGGTATTATAAAGAGCGGCCTGAAATCGAAGTAGACCCCGAAGCTTATACGGAGATGGGGGGGTATTTCCTGGACAAGGGGCGTATGGAGGATGTCAGGGATATTCTCTTTCGCGCGAGGGCGGTGGATGAGACCCTTCCTGAGGTTCATTATCAATTCTCCCGCTATTTTCACAGAATTGAGGACCCTTACGAAGAAGAAAAAGCCCTTCGGAACACCCTGTCCCTGATGCAAAATATTTCACCACTCACTTCTGACCGGATAGAGATGAAGGTTGATACCTACCGCCGATACGGTGAACGCCTCTTTGAACGGGAAGAATACCTGGAGGCTCGAAGCAACTACAACATGGGAATTGAACTGTATGAGCAGTCCCGGGAGAGAAAACTGATCGACGTGAAACCGGACCTTGGCAAGATCTACGCGGACCTGGCGGATATATACTATTATCAGAGCGGTGAGTTCGATGAGGCCGCTGCGCTCTATGAGACTGCCGAGAGAAATCGATACGACTCGAAGGAAATGAAATACAAACAAGGTTATATCTCGTATTTGAGGGGGGACTACCTCACCGCTATGTCACATTTTCAAAAATCGGCCGGTTCTTTCACCAAAAACCCGAATATCATCTATTCGACTGCCAATACCCTCTTTTATAGAGGGAACTTTCACGCCGCCCAGGGATACTACAAACACCTGATAGAGATTTTTGAACGGCAAATAGAACAGGAAAAGCCCATGTTGATAGATGAAAGACGGGACCATCGTGCTTTGGTCGAGAACATTGTGAAGGCAAGCAACAACCTCGGAGTCACCTATCACAATCTGTATCTCAAGACCGGCTTGACCGAGTTTTACTCCAAGGCTATGGTGCAGTTCTCCGAATCGAGCCGGTATTTTGATCGGCTCAGCAGAAACCCCACGACCTTCGAGCGGTCAGGTCTTTCCAACCTGGGCTTTGTGAATCAGCGCAATCTCATGTTCCCCACCAGAGAGTACACCCTCCAGATATATAGGGATCTCCCCATCGACGCGGATGTACTCGAGCTGGGGTCATAAAAAGTCGATCGCGGTCTTATACTGAGTACATCCAGCCGTGTTTATCTTCGATTTTACCGTACTGGATTCCCTTGAGGGTATTCAGAAGCAGTTTTGACACATCTCCCATTTTCCCATTGTTGAACACGGATGTTTTAGCACCCCGGGTGATTGATTCGATATAGCTGAGACCGGCGGCTGTACCGGAGACGAAACACTCCTTGCCCTCACTCATGGCTTCTTCTATGCTGATTTTCCGTTCTTCAGTCTTTATTCCCAGGTCCTTTGAGAGTTGAAGAATGGAGTTGCGGGTGATTCCGGGTAGAATCGTGTCTCCCAGCTCCGGAGTGACCAAAGTGTCGTCTTTCAGAAGTACGAAAATATTGGATGATGAGCCCTCTTCAAGGAAGGTTCTCTTTTCGGCATCCAGAAAAATTGCCTCCATATAGCCCTGTGCTTCGGCTTCTTTCTTTGCCAGAATCGGGACCACGTAGTTGGCATCGCATTTGATCCATCCGGTTCCGCCCTTGAAAGCACGGACCTTGTCGGTGACTACCCCTTTGCTGTTGCCGGGGGCGAAATAGGCTCCCACCATGGTAGATGCGAAGATAACCCAGGGATGTTTGCTCACCCCAAGACCGATTGCCGGTTCGGAATAACTGAAAGGACGTATATAAACGGATTCGGCTGAGAGAAAATCGTCTTTTTCCCAGGCGGAATCGTAGGTTGGGGCGAATCCGAGCTTCTGATTTCTCCGGACGATCCCCTTTGCCGCGTCGATGAACATCTCCACCGGAAAGCCGGGACTCTTCAGTCCAATCAGCGAGTTGTGAAACCGCTCTCCATTCTGGTCCGGGCGGAAAAGCTTCAGACTGCCGTCCTTCTGGGGAAAGGCCTTCATGCCTTCGAAACAGCCCATACCGTACTGGGTGGTGTAGTTCACCAGGGGTAGTTCGGGGAAGGAGTTCCGCTGCTCATGCAGCTTTGAGAGGTCCTCGTCGCCCATGGCCGCTTCTTCCTGCGGGGTTCTGTGGGGTTTTTCGGTGAAATCACCGATCCATTTTTCGTCCTCGTTATATTTGCCAATATAGACCCACGGTAAAACCGCGAGGGTAAAACCTTTTGCCATATGTTTCCTCCTCTTTATGTTCTTGTGCTATTTTACGTGAGCTTTTCGAAGTGGTCAAGCAGAATTGTTTAATATAGTGAACAGTCATTTGTGATGGGGAACGACAGGGATCAGGAAGAACCTGGGTGGCCTACTTTGCGGAAGTCGGACTTTTTAGTAGTATAAAGGCAGGAGGCTGATATGGTTGATCATGTATTCATACTTGCAGGCGGATCCGGGACACGGCTCTGGCCGGCGTCGAACTCATCCAGACCGAAACAGTTTATTCCCGTGCAGGATGGAAAAAGTCTGCTGCAACTGACCATAGAAAGGGCTTTCGGATTGGGAATCCGGGGATCGGTGATTATTATTACCCTGGCGGACCAGCTTGAACCCGTCCTCGATGAGTGTCGTAGAGTCGAAGGGGTTGAGGGACGTCTGAAGGTGGTGCCCGAGCCCGAGGCAAGGAATACGGCCCCCGCGATCGCCATTGCCGCGGAGTACCTGAGGGGGACCGATGAATCCGGGGACGATCTGACCGTGGCGGTCCTCACGGCGGACCATTTGATTACACCGATAGAACGTTTTACCGCCGACATGGAAAATGCCGATGCCCTTGCGCGGCAGGGGAAACTGGTGACCTTTGGAATACCCCCCACGAGGCCCGAGACCGGATACGGCTATATTGAAACCGGCAAAGTCCTTGAACAGGGGTATGAGGTTGCTTCTTTCCGTGAGAAACCCGATGAACCTAGAGCCGTGGAATTCCTCGAGAAGGGCAATTATTTTTGGAACTCCGGGATGTTCGCCTTCAGCGTGGGGAGCTATCTCGATGAGCTCTCGGCCCATACCCCCGAGATCGGAGGGCTTTTTGCCGGTATAGGTGGAAAGGGGCGTAGTCGCAGGGTCGATGGGATTGAAGTGGTGATGGAGGGCCCCGAAGTGGCTGATGTGTACGGTCAAAGCCCGAAGGACTCCATAGATTACGCGGTGATGGAAAAAAGCGATCGAGTGGCCATGCTCTCGGCGAGGTTTGACTGGAATGATATCGGAAGCTGGGAGGAGATGGCCACGCTTTATGAGGAAAAACAGGCGGATCAGGTTCGGGCGAATGTTTCGGCGGATGCCATGGAACTGGTGGATATCGAGTCGAAGGGGAACTTCGTGTACTCAGACCTGCCGGTAGCCCTGTGCGGGGTGGATGATCTCATG
>CAZJIN010000240.1:0-5023 GCA_964545955.1 uncultured Sediminispirochaeta sp. | reverse complement strand
GAGAAGAGCTTCGATCACCGAAAGAGCGTTCGGACTTCCTTCGAGCTTTCCCCTATAGAATTCGTAGGCATCCTCCAGGCGGTCCAGCCCGATGAGTAATCTCCCGTAATAAAGAGAGAGTTGTCGATAGTCGGGGTATTTTTCCATCGCCTCCCGAGCTACTCCAAGGGCTTCGATATCCCTGTTCTGCCGTACGAGAGTCTGCACCCGAATCAAAAGAGTTTCGGGAGTCTCTCCGACGGTCTGTTCAATAACCCTGGCGATTCGGGAGGCCTGATCGAATTTCTCCTGTCGCTCAAGGAGCTCCAGCCGCTTTCGAAGAAAGATACTTGTATCCGGATAGGTGATAATCGCCCTCGAGAGAAGACTATCGGCCTCCTGCAATCTCCCGGATTGAAGGTAAATATCGATTGCCCACCTCATCACCTCCGTTTCTTCGGGAAATTCCTGAAGGAGAATATCCACGTCCGGAAATGCCGCTTCAGGATTCCCCTGGCGGTAATTGATCCTCACTTTTCCCAGGCGGGCGGGATAACAGGAGTTGTCCCTGTCCAACGCGTTTTTATAAAGATTAACCGCCTGAGCATACTCGTTTCGTTTCTCAAGATAGTAGCCGTGAAGAAACAACGCCAGAATGGAATTAGGATTTATCTTCACCAGGTAGGAGCTGATATCCCCGGCTTTTTCGAGCTGGTCCTGCTCAAGGGCATTCATAATGGTTGTCCCTGCGGCCAGGGAAGTGAGAAAAGTCGTCTGCTCCTGGGAGACCGCAGAGACCTTCCCCGCCATGACTCCTTCGAAAATATCCGCATAAATACTTCCGGTAGGCGGCTGCGCCTGTGATCGAAAGTATTCTAGATAGGGATACACGGTGTGATAGATCCTTTCAATTATATATTCGTATTCAGATCCTTTTTCGGTTGTAGAAAGACTACTCTGCTGAAGCGTGTTGCGGGCAATATCGAGAGTACGGGGTGTTCCTATGATGATATTACTACGAACCTCTTCGAGCTGTTCCACCTGCCGGCGGATATTCTCCTGGAGATTGGGGTCTACCGTACGGGTCTGGTTCGTGCTTCCACAGCCCGACGGCAGCAATACTGCTCCGACAGAAAGAATTATTGTAACAACAACTGACCGGAACGTCCATCTCCTCATTTATTTTCACAGTATCCGATAATTTTTAATCCATGTGATCAATAATCGCGGAGGCGAACTCACCGGTTGAAACCTTTGTCGCCCCCTCCATCAAACGCTCGAAGTCATAGGTCACCACTTTGTCCGCGATGGCACCATTAATTCCCACCTCAATCAAATCCGCCGCCTCGGTCCATCCGAGATACTCTAACATCATCTTACCCGAAAGGATGAGTGATCCCGGATTGACCTTGTCCTGTCCCGCGTATTTTGGGGCTGTTCCATGGGTAGCCTCGAATATGGCGTGGCCCGTCTCGTAATTGATATTTGCCCCCGGCGCAATTCCGATTCCTCCCACCTGAGCGGCAAGGGCGTCGGACATATAGTCTCCATTGAGATTCATTGTAGCAATGACTTCATACTCATCGGCCCGTGTGAGGATCTGCTGAAGAAAGGCATCCGCGATGGCGTCTTTTATCAGTACCTTTCCCTCGGGAACCTCCCCATCCAGCTCATCCCATGTCACAGTTTGGTCTCCGTACTCACGTGCGGCGAGGTTATATCCCCACTCCCGAAACGCGCCTTCGGTAAATTTCATGATATTCCCCTTGTGTACAAGGGTCACGCTCTTGCGTTTGTGTTCGATGGCGTATTCTATCGCCGCCCTCACCAGCCGTTCAGTCCCGGTTTTGCTGATCGGCTTGATTCCGATCCCTGAATCAGGGCGAATATTCCATCCATATTCCTTTTTTAAAAAATCGATCAGAGCAGCCGTATCCGGTTGCCCCTCCTGGAGTTCAAGCCCCGCGTATACATCCTCGGTATTCTCCCGGAATACCACCATATCCACCTTTTCCGGTGCTTTTACAGGAGAGGGTATACCGGCATAGTGTTTTACAGGACGCAAGCAGACAAACAGATCAAGCTTCTGTCTTAAGGCCACGTTAAGGCTGCGAAAACCTCCGCCCACCGGCGTTGTCAGGGGGCCCTTTATCGCAACGAGATACTCCCTGATACTCGTCAGAGTTTCTTCAGGCAACCACTCGCCTGTTTTTTTGAAACCCTTCTCTCCAGCAAAGATCTCTTCCCACTGTACCTTGCGTGCACCCTTATAGGCCTTCTCTACCGCAGCGTCAAATACCCGTCGTGAAGCCGGCCATATATCCACACCTATTCCATCCCCCTCGATAAAGGGTATTGTCGGATTCATGGGTACCTGAAGACCTTTTTCCGTTTTGATAATTTTCATATGATGCGCCCCCTTTACTGAAAAACGAGTGTACCAGAACTGGGTCTTCTTGCAAACCCTTATTGCCTGTGGTAGTATCCCCAAACGACAATGAAACCTATATTAAGTATATCGGCAGTTACGCTTTTCAGTGCACTTTTTATTCTTGCATGCCCGAACGGTCAGGATCCTGTTTCCCTGTCTCACAGTTATTTCATCGTTGGAGACAAGGAACTTCAGAAGGAACTCACCCTTCTCTTTCATGATTTTGAGAAACAACCACGGAATCCGGAAAGCCGGTTCATCGTGATCCAGGAGATCACCAAAAAACTCCATTCCGCCGACCGTCTCAATCTCCTTAATCTTTTTCTGACGGGTTACGTGGAGGAGCACAAAAAAGACCCCTACAACGGGTATTATCTTCTGATTGTAGCCCAAAACTATCTAAGCCAGGGAGCCGAACCCTTTGCCGTTCAATATTTCGAACGAATTCTGAAAAATCATGTGGACCTCGAGGTTGACGGAACTTCCGTACATTTTGTCTGTTTGCAGAACCTGATACGACTTGTCGGCGACCCGGAACTCAAGGTGGGGTACTACAAAAGCCTCCTCTCGAGGTTTCCAGATCAAACCGATAGAGGACCAACCTATTATTTCCTGGCAAAAACCTACGAAGAGCTGGGAGAATGGGACTTGGCAATCCAGGCGTACCGGAGCTTCCTCGGGTACCCCGAAATCACGGTGAACGGGGTACCCCACGCCCATGAACAGGTTCGATCTATTATCGAGTTCTACGACTATCCCGACAAAAACTGGACCATGGAGAGCCTCGAAGACCTGGTCAGCACCGTAAAATACGCCATGTGGACCAGGAATTCCCGCCTTCTCACCCGCTACATGGCGAAGGTGAACTTCTTTGCCGGAAGTTGGGAGGAAGAACATAATGATACCAGTAGCAGTTTTCTCGCCGGACTGGGGACTTTTCTCGGACAGAGAATTCATTATAACAATGAGCTTGACAGGGACTCCAACAACCGCGAAGCCTATCTGCGTACATGGGGCTGGTCCTACCGGATCAAGACCTGGTACCTCTACTTTCGAAGGGTGGATTTTCCCGCGGATCCCGAAATCCACGGACAATGGGAATGGAGCGGTATTTACTTCGGAGAGAAACCTTTTGCCGGGGCCATCACCCCTTGAGATAGCCCCCCATGAATACCCATGTTGAATTGCCTTCATTTATTCAAGCATGGCGCTGAACAGGTCGATATTGAATAAGATGAAATCCTTCACCTCCGGATCTTTACTGTTTTTTTTCATTCTCACCATAGCCCCGTTGACCGCCCATGGAGTTCCCCTGGAAGACGAGATACTCGAGGTTGAATCCCACATCGACTGGATGAGTGGAATACTTCACCTGGACGTGCACTATACCCCGCCCCCCGGTATGATCTTACATTCCTCCATCCGTCAGAGGGCGTTGGAGAAGACAAAATCGGAACTTACCTCCCTTTTTCTCAAGGCGATAGGTGATATGAACATCGACTCACGGACAAAGGTTCATCAAATGGTCCTTAGTTCACCGTCCCTGGTCGATCGGATTGTCCTTCCCGCCAGCTCCGGCTCCGTACATGTCGAAGGATTCAACAGGGATTTTTCATCCTTTACACGGAAATATACGTTTCCCCTCTACCCGGATATTGCGGAGTTGTTTATATCCCACAACAGGGCGGTACCGCAAATCCCGACGATGCAATATGTGGCCGGCGGGAAATATTCGGGCATCGTGATCTATGTTGAAGGTCCCCTGCCCCTCCACGGCGCAAACCGTCAGGAGGAGCTTAGTCCGGCCCTTTTCCCCAGGATCTATTCCCGCAGCATGGAGTGTATCATCAGTTCTCTCATGGTCTCGCCTGAGAGAATCAGAGAGGGAGGAATGGTCCGTTATTATTCCGAAGAAAACATCGAAAGAATCCATTCACGGGTCGGCGAAGTACCGCTGTATGTTCACGCCGTGGGGGTCTTCGGTAGAACCCCCACCGATCTCATCGTCTCGGACAGGGCGGCCCGGCAGATCAGGGCCGATGAACACACCCTTTCACTTATACGGGATGGAAAAATCGCCATTATCTATTCTGAAGACTAACCCTCCCTCGTCGTTGACTTTTCACCTCCATCTGGTCTATATATCATAGAGGAGGGTTGTTCTATGTTTTCAGGCACTTCGCTTTTACGCTCACTTTTTTATTCCCTGCTCGCCGGAGTCTTGCTGGTTTTTGCCGGCTGTTCGGGCAGTGTTCTGGGGTACGGGGTGGTACTTCTTTCCCCCGATCAGCAGACTGTGGAGACGGGAACGCTGGTGAAGGTTTTAGAGGAATCGAGCCTCAACAACACCTACGAAATAGAGGTCCCCGATACTCAGGATACCTACAAGATCGATACGTGGAGGGTTCGGCTTTTTGAAGAACCGGAACCTGCAGAAGCGTGGAGGTCCAATTACAGCGAGTATGTGCAGCTCTACGCGCGCAACCTTCGGGATGGACTGGCCATAAGGAAGGAACCGAATATCAATTCTCCCAGGGTGTACAAGTTGCGCCTTGACCAGGAGATCAAGATCCTGGATAAATCAGTCGTAGAGGAAGAGATAGGAGGACACCC
>CAZJIN010000239.1:0-5032 GCA_964545955.1 uncultured Sediminispirochaeta sp. | reverse complement strand
CCTGGCGATGTTCCACACCACCTTCAACGTATTGAACACCCTGCTATTTCTAGGTTTCGTAAATTGGCTCGAGGCTCTGGTCAAGATAATGGTCCCCACCCCTGCGAAGGGGGAAGAGGGCACACCAGGTTATCGTCTGGATTATATTTCCATATCACTTCAGGACACTCCGGAACTCAATATCCTGAGGGCAAAGTCTGAAATCGTAAAAATGTCGATGGTTATCCAGGATATGTACCATGCCTTCCTGTTTGTTTTTCACAACCCTGACAAGAAACTGAAACAGGAAGTGAATGATCTTCAGCGACAGGAAGAACTGACGGACCAGATGCAGGAGGAGCTCTCCAAATACCTTGCCCACTGTGCCAGGGAGAATCTGAAGGAGAGTAGCGCCGAAAACATTTCATACATGATGAGGGTCGTCCACGAACTGGAGAGCATAGGCGACAGTTGTTTCAACCTGTTGATCCTCACAAAGAGAAGGTACGACAAGGAAATCCTTATCCCAGAAGAAGGCCTTACGGATCTGGAACCCTACCTGAGCACGGTGGACAGCTACCTCGCCTTCATCATCAACCACACCAACAAGCACCTGAGCAGTGAAGATATGGACCGGGCTCTCCGGCTTGAGATCAAGGTGGACCGGTATCGCAATACCCTGCAGAAGGCCGCCCGTCGACGAATTAAAAGCGGCTCCGATGTGAAGTCCGAACTGCTGTACATCGACATGGTACGTCATATCGAAAAAATCGGGGATCACCTTCTGAACATCGCCCAGGCCCTGCGCCAGCTGAAGTAAGAATCGAACTGGAAATCCCGGCGAAGATCAACCCCGATCCGCTGTTATGGTGAACCGTTATCCTGGTGAACCGTTGTTATGGTGAATCGCTCTGCTTCTCCTGTTTCACCGTTGGCATCTTCACTTCCACCGGAAAATTCGCGGAGTTACTGCCACTGTAGAGGCTTATATGGGGGAAGGGTATCTCGATACCTTCGGCGTTAAACCGCGCCTTGACCTCCTCGAACACACTGTTTCTTACATCTACGTAATTGGTCTTTTCAAACCATACGGCAAAGAGAATTTCAATTCCCGATGAACCGAATTCCGTGTATATGAAAAAGGGTTCCGGTTCGGTGAGACAGAGGGGATTCGACCTCGCGATATCCAACAGGATATCCTTTACCACGGGAAGCCGCTCCTTATAGGAAACTTGCAGTTTAAAATCCATCCGTCTTATGGGGAATTTGGTTATATTCGTCAGTTCCTTGGAAATGATCTCATCGTTGGGAATGCGGATCAGGGTATTGTCGAAGGTCCGAAGTTTTATCGAGAGCAAATCGAGAGAATGAACAACCCCCTTAGTGGTACCGATTTTTACCACATCCCCCACTTCGAAGGTCCGATCCGACACCAGGAAAAAACCGCTGATGATGTTACCAAGACTTTTCTGTGACGCGATACCTACCGCGATACCAACAACCCCCGCGGCACCGAGAAGAGCGGAAAGCTTGACCCCCAGTTCGCTGAGTACCGAAAGTGAAATCAATATCCACCCGAGGTAAATGACGGATTTGTGAAACACCACCTTTGCCTGTTCCGACGCACCTCGAACTATGGTACGACGCACAATAACGTCTATGATCCTGACGATCAACATTCCCAGAAATACAATCACCAGGATATGCAGTGCCCGGGTCATGGATTCGACAGAGAAAAAACGCTGGAAAATTTCCGATTCGAATAAGGGCATTCCCCCCTCCTATACTACCGAGAGTTGTTTTATAAAAGAAAAACTGCGTTTTAGAATGCTCCTGGATGCGGACTCCCGCGGTCCGTTCATTTTCTGGAGTGGTTCGATCTCCCTCGGCCCCCGGGAGCTGTACTTCAACTGGCTTATCTGTTCGGTCCCGGTGAAATTCACACTCACCTCGTTTGTGTAGAGGTGCTTCCCGTCGCCATAGAGGGTGAGATGTTCCACATGTACCGCCATCCTGAAAAAATCAAGTAAAAGGTGTGAACTATTCTGGATATTCAATACGCAGGCGGTATAGTTCACCGAGGGATGAGGGGGGGTATGGATTTCATGAAGCAGTTCGGTCTCATGGTCGAAACAAAGTTCACCGTTCTGCATGTCCCCAAACCAGGTTGAAGACATTACAACCGTGGGATACTCGGAAATCAGGCTGTTTGAATTCTTTTTCACATCGTAAAGCTGCAGCCAAACCGGTATAAAAAAAAGCAACCGGGCCTTGTTTCCCGGAAGCAACTTCCTCCGCACCAGTGGTCTCAGGACCACCGGTCGATCCGGCATGGCGGGAAGAAACTCAAGATCATCTTCGGAACCGATTAGATACCTGCACCATGCATGGGTTTTTTCAGCCCCTTCAGGAAGTCCGCCGGCAACCTCAGAGAATCCGACGGGGATCTCACTCTCGCCGGAATAATGACGGATACCTTCACTGAGTTCTTCTCCTCGACGTCCCAGGAGTATTTCCAGATCTCCCGCTCTAAAGGCGTACCATCGGTCATCTTTCAGTCTTATCCGTTTTCGGAGTGGCTGTTCAATCATTCTCCTAAATAACTCCTCTGTTTAAAGGCAGGGTAATCACAACCCTCGTTCCGCCAAGATGCTTCGGGGTTTCAAGCCTTATCGTACCTTCATGACGGATTACAATCTCCCTTGCGATGGAGAGACCAAGCCCGGAGCCACCCGTTGCACGATTACGGTCGTGCTGGACACGATAAAAGCGTTCAAAGACCTTCTCTCTGTCTTCCTCAGGTATTCCGGGGCCACTGTCCTCCACCGCACAGACCGCGCTGCTTTTCCCCTCAACAAACAATTCCGCCAGGACATTTCCCCTCTCCGGGGTATAACGAATCGAGTTCTGCAGCACGTTTACAAAGACCTGTACCAACTTATCCCGGTCGGCATAGACGAAAACATTAGCCCCTTCGGGCAATTTCAACTCCAGGGTCAGTTCCTTCTTCCGTGCGGGCAGGCGATTTTCGGATATCACGGTCCGGAACAGTTCATTCAGATCAAGATTCTCGAAGCTATAGTGTGAATGTTGTGCTTCGGCATTGGCGAGTTGTTCCATCTCGGTAACCAGTCTGCTTAAAATCCTGGTCTCATTCAACAAGCCCTGGAGGTGTTCATTATCCGCGGGATAAATACCGCCCATCATCATTTCGAGGTTTCCCTGGAGAAGACTAACCGGCGTTCTGAGTTCATGGGCGGAATCGGCGATCAATTTTCGTTTCCATTCGTCGGCGGCACGAATTTCATCGGACATTCCGAAAAAACTTCGGGCCAGGTCTCCTATCTCGTCACTCCGATTGATATCAAGCTTGAAAGTATACCGGCCCTTCGCGACTGATGCAGCCGCATCGGTCAGATCAAGTAAAGGACGGGTGATATGTCTCATGAGAAACACACCGACAGCGGGGGCGAGGAGCCCGATAATCAACATCGACAGGGCTATAGCCCGATACACCCGCTGAAGAAAGGCGTGCTGAAAGGGACCCATCGCCGGTTCCAGCATGGACTGGACAAAAAGATAACCCACCACTCCGCCGGAAACACGCACCGGAGCCCCCTTTTGAAGTACCCCTGAAGAGATCCTTCCGGGAACTTCCATGTTTAGGTTGTGCCCCAGGACCCGTCCGTCCGTATCGGTGATAAGAAACCTCAGCTCCTGCCTCAACTCAGGACGACTTCCCGGACCTCGCTGCTGCATCATCCCCATCGGGCCGGCTTGACCAAGTCCCCGCATCATCCCCGGTAACTGTCCCATATGACCAGAGAGAGGAAGAACGTCATTTCCGGCATCGAGCATCTCCTGGACCCCGCTCCAGCCGTTCTCCCGTTCATAGTAGGCCGCTACATTTTCCGCCAGAATCACGGCGGTCCTGATATCGTTTTCCCTGACCAGTTCCAAGAAGGCTGAACGTGTAGTCCTGCTGATAAAAAAAGCCGACAGCGCGGCGCTGAGAAGCACCGTTACGACCATCACCGCCGAGAGTTTATGGGAAAGCCGAAGTTTCATCAGGTAACCTCCGACTCGGCAAGCTTGTATCCCACTCCCCAGACGGTGAGGATTAATACCGGGTGAGACGGATCCGGTTCCAATACCTTGCGTATGTTTTTTATATGAACATCGATAGTCCTCTCGTAGCCCTCGAAAGCCTGGTCTTGTACGACCTCCAGAAGCTGCATCCGTGTAAAGACCCTGCCGGGATGGTTCATCATATGCGCGAGAATATCAAACTGGGCGCCCGTAAGATCAATCGGTTTTCCATCCCTCGAGAGGAATCGTTTTTCACGGTCAAGCACGAGGGGGCCCAGGGTGATTATTCCGGAGGTCTCTTCTTTTTCCTTTTGTAGTCCCGTACTTCTCCTGAGAACCGCGCGAATTCGTGCGGCGAGTTCCTTCATGCTGAAAGGTTTGGTTATATAATCGTCCGCCCCCAGTTCGAGGCCGATCAATTTGTCATGCTCCGCAGCCCGCGCGGTAAGTAGAATAATGGGGACATTTGAGCTGTCTCTGATCCTGCGAACCACATCGAAGCCGTCAATTCCCGGCATCATGATATCAAGAAGTATCAAGTCGGGGGAAAAGGCGTCCAGCTGTTGAAGGGCCTTCAATCCGTCCGAAGCCTCTTCAACGGTGAAACCCACCGCATCGAGGTAGTCCCGAGTCATCGTTGAGATCTTTTTTTCATCATCAACTACCAGAATTCGTAACTTTTTTTCCAAATATCAATCCCCGAAGAGCTTATCAAAGGCCTTACGATGATCAGGATCTTCCACTCCACCCCCGTTGGTCCTGTTTCGATCATCCTTGCGGGAGCCCGCGCTCAACCTGAAGAAGTCACAAAAATTCGCCTGCTCCTTCTCCCGGACAGGGTCGGAAATCGTTTCGCGACAGTCCCAGTGGCTTCCGGGAGAATAGAAGGTGCAGTTGACACAGGCCTTCAGGTCCCGACCGCATTCGGGGCACTCGCTGGACCGATACACCTTTACATCAATGA
>CAZJIN010000238.1:0-5041 GCA_964545955.1 uncultured Sediminispirochaeta sp. | reverse complement strand
AGGGTGGTGGTGAGAAAATTGTGGGAACCCAGGTGGATTGCCGGAGAGATTTTGAGCTTCTCGAATACCCCTTCCATCAGGAGCAGGACTTCCAAATCAGCCTCGACCCCCGACTTGCCGATCAACTCCGCGCCGACCTGAAAAAACTCATTTTTTGATATATCTTCGGCGTTCTGATGTCTCAGAATGGTATCGGCGTAACATATACGACTCGGCAGGTCAGATTCCTGTAGCCAGAGTCCCATCTGTTTTACCAGAAACAGGGTGATGTCCGAACGGAGCATAAGAAGGTCTCCCTCACGGTCGATGAGCCGGTACACGTCTCTCGAACTGCCCTGTAGGAGGGGTCTGTAGATATCGTAAAAATCGAAAACAGGTGTTTCCACCGGTAAATACCCCCACAGGGTAAAAAGCTCGAAGAGTTCCTGCGTGATCCGACGGTGCCGTAAGGCCTCTTCAAGATGAAAGCCCTCGGCCCCCTGGGGTACCTGGAGATAACGCTTCCTGGTATCTGTCACTGGTTCCTCCTTGAAAAAGTGGTATCAATATACCAGAAGAAAGCTGAAACGGCAATTCTATAGAAACGACGCTTACAACAAATTCACCCTTCGGAAGGGCGAAAAAAACTAAGGGTTGAGCCTCCGTATCGGCGTGTGTCAACGCGTTCAAGTCCTGCAACCCTTTCGGGTAGTTCCTCCGTGGAGGGGTGATGAATAATACACAGGCCCTTCTTCTCCAGTGCGTCCCCTTCCGCGGATAGACGGAGTAGCTCTTGTTTTTTTTTGTAGTTGAAGGGGGGGTCAAGGTATATGATATCATATCTTCTTTTTGGATTCTCAAGAACTCTTTCGGCGGTTGAAGCAAGGACTGCGATAGGAGTCTCGACAAAATCAATATTGCGGCGGATAACCGGAATTTTTCTTCGATCCTTCTCGATCAGGAGGACCGGTTCCGCTCCCCGTGAAGCGGCTTCGATGCCCACGACTCCGGAACCGGAAAAGAGGTCCAGAAAGGAAAGTCCCGCGATGTTCCCCAGGATGGAAAACATGGATTCCCTCATCCGGTCCATGGCCGGTCGGATCACCCCGGGGGGACACTGGACTTTTCTGCTTCGATAGACTCCACCGGTGATTCGCATAGTCGATTTTCTCTCCTTGCTTATTTTTGCCTGCGTGGGGAGACTTGTTCCCACGGGGCTTCTGTACGTAGGGCCTTCGCGCGAGACCTTCGCGCGGGAAGCTCCCCCCTTCAGCCCCCGGCCAGGATATCTTCGGGGAAGGGAGGGCAAGATTCAAGGACCCTTCGAAGCCTGGTGTGCTGCGGTTGCAGCAAGCCCGGGTCGGCTTCGATAAGCCGGAAGGCATCCTTGCGGGCGTGTTCCAGAAGGGAAAGGTCCCCCGTAAGATCCGCGAATCTCAACCGCATCGACCCGGATTGGCGTGTCCCTGTCATTTCCCCGGGGCCGCGAAGCTTCAGGTCCTCCTCGGATATCCTGAAGCCGTCGGAGGTCTGCTTCATCACCATGAGCCTCTGTTTTCCATCCTCGCTGAGCTCTTCCGAGTATACCAGAAAGGCGTAGGATTGTAGAGAGCTCCGGCCGACACGCCCCCTCAACTGGTGGAGGCCGGGGAGTCCAAACCTCTCGGCATGTTCGATTACCATACAGGTCGCATTGGCGACATCGACACCCACCTCGACTACGCTGGTGGAAACAAGGACCTGCAGCTCCCCCTTCGCGAAGGCGTGCATGAGTTTTACTTTATCCTCTTCACGGACCCTGGAGTGGAGCATACCGAGGGAAAAATCAGGGAAAACCTTGCTTTTCAGGTATTCATACATTCCCTCGGTATCCTTTAAATTGCCGGTTCCACTATTCGATATCCTGGGGTAGACAAAATAAGCCTGTCTGCCCTTCTCCAATTCGGTCCGGACCGCACGGTAGACCTTCTGTTCATTTCCGTGCCTCGCAAGATGGGTGATCACGGGCATTCTTCCGGGGGGCATGGTGCGAAGCGAGGAGACTTCAAGGTCTCCGAAAAAGGTGAGGGTCAGGGTCCTCGGGATGGGAGTCGCGGTCATAAGCAGAAGATCGGGGGCGTCTCCTTTCTCCACGAGACTTCCCCGTTGCTCCACTCCGAACTTGTGCTGTTCATCTATGATCACGTACCGCAGGTTTTTGAAGGTTACGTCGCCGGTGAACAGGGCGTGGGTTCCCACTAGGAGGTCTATTTGTCCCTTCTTCAGGGCCTCCAGGAGGGGCTGACGGGCCTGTTTTTTTACATTCCCGCTCAGAAAAGCGATACGGACTCCAAGTGCTTCAAGCAGGGTCGCCGCGTTTTCCGCGTGTTGTCGTGCCAGCAACTCGGTTGGCGCGAGAAAGACAACCTGATATCCCGCCTCTATCACTGGAAGGGCGGAAAGAAAGGCGACCAGGGTTTTTCCCGAGCCCACATCTCCCTGGAGAAGGCGGCCCATGGGCCTGACTGAGTTCAGGTCCTGCTGTATTTCCCGTAGTGTCGTCTTCTGGTCCGGCGTCAGGCGAAAGGAAAGGGTATCTATACATCGGTGCTGCAGCACCGTCGGGAGCATCTCCGGTCTTCGATGGCTTAGGTTACGCGACCGGGAACGTCGGGCCACCAGCAGCTGAAAATAAAATAACTCCTCGTAGGCCAGACCGCGCCTTGCCGTGGTGAGGGAGTCGAAACCGTCGGGGAAGTGCAGTTGCCCGAGGGCTTTGTTTTTTTCATAAAAACCATAGTGGTCCCGCAGGGTAGGGGGAAGCTCCTCGTCAATATGCCGGGCGTAGTTGTCCAGAGCTTCTCCCATCGCCCTGCGAATGACGCCCTGGTTGAGTTCTCCCGAGAGGGGGTAAATGGGAAGAATACGACCGAATTTGCCATCCTTTGAAGGATAGGCTTCCACTTCGAAAGCCGTGGACTGGAGCTCCCCGTAACGATAGCCGAAATGGCCGAAAATGTGGAATTTTTCCCCTTCCTTCAATATGTTTTTTAAAAAATTTCGGTTAAAACAGACCAGAACTGCACGGGTTTCCCCATCGGTGACGTGAACTTTAAGGGTTTCCTTCCGACCAAAACCGAAATAATCGTGGGCGATCACCTTAACCACGGTGTTCACCGCCCCGCGTTCCCATTCGCGGAGGGGAACTGTGGTGATGCGATCTTCGTAGTCCCTGGGAACGTGGAGAAGAAGGTCCTTAATGGAAATGATGCCGAGGGGGGCAAGCCTGCGGGCCGTGCCGGGACCGATACCTTTGAGTCGGGTGACTGAATGGTTTATTTCCCCGAGGAGCATCAGAATGGAAGGGACTGAAAGAGAATTACCAGCCGGGCAACGACGAAATTACCGGCAATGGAAAGAAAGAGCAGGCTCGCCCCGGCGATGGCAAGACCGTACTGCAGGGTGAGAAATCGACGTTTGAAAAAGGTATTGTGGATCCAGTTCAGCAGGGGGGTGACCAGGTAATCAATCGTACGGATGAAGGGATGTACCGTATTGGCCCGCATGAGTGATGCAACGAAACGAATCACTATCAGCACGATGAAGAGGGTGAGAAGGAAAGAAACCGCCGACCAGAGAGCCCTCAGCACGATCGCGAGGATGATTCCCACACTGATCTTTCCGTAGAGGGCCAGGGTATTGAAGATATTGAGAAAGACAACCAGTACCAGAAGACCGGCAATGGGAGAAAAATCCACACTTCCAACCTGGAGAAAGCGAAATCTCCTGAAATAATTTAAATACGGATCGGTCACGGAGGCGATGAGCTGGTAGGGTTTTCCGAAACTTACCCCGCTGAACCATGTCAGAAGGACCCTCACAAATATCAATATCATATACACCGATAGAATAGTGGCCAGAATTCGAGCTATTTCCGTCATTTTCTTCTCCCTTGCCTGTTCTCAGGCAGTCCAGATATCTTCTATTGTAGGATACCGTTTCAACTCTTCCAATACCTCACGGGAGGAATTGAGGGTGATCTGGGCTGATGCCTGAATCACGGTCTCCCTGTGGCCGTTGGTGTTGTTGAGATGGAAAAACAGGGGACAATTCCCCTTGTGATCGAAGAGGAATGACCGCAGGTTGTACAGTTCATCCTCGCTGAAGGTATTTCGTACCAGTCGGATATGGACTTCTCTCTGCTCCAAACCCTGCAGTTGGGATGGTTCGACAAAGGAATCTACAAGTACTTTTGCTTCGCCCCGTTCGTTATCGACCTTCCCGTAACAGGCGATGATCGAATCAACCGCAATCGATTCTCTTGCCGTCTCCCATTGATCGGGAAAGACCACCAGCTCAACGGAACCGTTGTAGTCCTCGAGGGCGATAAAGGCCATGGCCTTTCCCTTTTTTGTGTAGATGGAGCGGATGGAACTCACAACGCCAAGTAGGGCATAGCGCACATTTGGGAGAAACCTCTCGGGTTTGGAGAGATTGATATTGACCGTCCGTTTCCATACGTCCTTGTAGGTGTCCAGGGGATGGCCGGAGACGTAGAACCCGAGAAGCCCTTTTTCATAGGTGAGTCGTTCCTTTACGGGCCACTCCGGCTGCTCTTCATACTCAAAGTTCTGAATCTCAGTCTTAGGTTCACCTTCGAAGAGGGAGACCTGGCCGAACATCTCCTGCTCCTTTCGCTTTTGGATGTAGGTGACGGCTGTTTCGAGATTGTGCATCAGGGTCGCCCTGGAAACTTCAAATCTGTCGAAGGCGCCACACTGGATGAGTGCTTCGATAACCTTCTTGTTCACCTGGCGAAGATCAACCTTGTAGAGAAAATCCAGGAATGATTCATAACTCCCCCCTTCATCCCGGGCCCTGAGAATTTCTTCGACCGCGGCCTTGCCGACATTTTTGATTCCCACAAGCCCGTATACGATGCGATTCTCGCTGACTGAAAAGTCCTTGCGGGAGAGGTTCACACTGGGTGGGAGAATTTCGAGACCCATGGAGCTTGTTTCGGTAATATATCTGGCAAGTTTGTCGGAATCGTAAATTTCGTTGGTCAGGATGACCGCCATGA
>CAZJIN010000237.1:0-5045 GCA_964545955.1 uncultured Sediminispirochaeta sp. | reverse complement strand
CCGGACTACGAGTTCGGTATGTTGGACGAAGGGGATCTCACTGGAGGAGAGAAACAGGTAGGCCCCGGGGGAGAGTCTGGAGACGAGGCGATCGATCAGTATCCTGCGATGTGCTTCGGGGAAATAGAGGAGGGTGTTTCTGAAAAATATAATATCGAGCCGGTCGGGCATTGAAGCCGGTGAGTCGGCAAAGAGATTGACCCTGCGGCTCATGATTTTTGAGAGAATCTTCGGATCCATGGTGAAGGTGTGGTCCCCCTGATCGACGGTGTACCGGTCGAGAATCAGCTTGTGGTACCGGTGCCCGTCCCGCCTGAGGGATGTAAAGGGGTAGACCCCGTCGGAAAGACGGGAAAGGGCTTTACTGTTGATATCCGTTGCGTACACACGGAAATCAACATTGCGGTGGGAATTGACGGAGTCATCCATCAGAACGGCGAGGGAGATGGCCTCTTCACCGGTGGAGCAGCTTGCGCTCCACAGATTCAGCCGTGTTTGATCTGTCGGGATTTCGGGTAGAATCTCCTTTCTCAGGATATCGAAATGAACTGTTTCCCGGAAAAAATAGGTTTCCCCAATCAATACGTCATTGAGAAACTGTTCCTGCAGGGCAGGGTTCGATTGCATCTTAGAGAGTAGGTCCTGAACGCTCAGACCGGTGATACTGCTGTGCAAGCGGATGCTCCTTTGTACCTGGGCGTGGTTTGCCTCAGGTGAACTGAGTCCGGTGATGGATTTTATGAGGTCGATAAACTTTTGAAACAGCTCGCTATCCATTTTTCCCAACAAGTGTAATGAGATATGATGCAATTTCATCAAGGGCCAACACGGTGGAGGCACCGCCCATTTGAATCGCTGTTTTCGGCATGCCGAAGATAAGCGAGGTTTCTTCGTTCTGTACCACCGTGTGTCCTCCGGATTGCGTGATCCTTACACAGCCTACTCCCCCGTCGGTTCCCATTCCCGTCAAAAGGACCCCCACCAGGTGGCTCCCGTAGCTTTCGGCGGCAGTCTCGAAGAGTCTGTTCACGCTGGGTTTCTGATTGCCCACCTTTGGCCCGTCGTCGTGGACCAGGAGTTTTTCACTGCATATGAGGTGACGGTTTCCCGGGGCGACCTTTACATGTCCCGGTTCAAACCTGTCACGGGGAGAGGCGATCTCAACCTTTAAGGGGCCGGCATCGTTCAACCAGTTCGCGTACCCGCCGTCGAAACGGGCTTCAATATGCTGTACCAGGGCGATTCCCACCGGAAAATCCCCGGGAAGTCTTTTCAGTACCTCCCTCACGGCGATGGGGCCGCCGGTGGATGCCCCGATGACCACAGCCTCGAACTTGTGCTCCCCCGGAGCCTTTTTGACTCCTCCGGCGGAGGGCACCCCGATAGGCCCGGAGGATCGCGGAGTGGTCCGGGCTACCGCCCGAAGGGTTGCGATGAACTCCTGCATGTGGCGGGGGTTATTGAAGGCGTCGATGTCCGGTTTCCTGAGTACCTCCACGGCTCCGTAGCGAAGGGCGTCGAAGGAGTAGCCGGGGTCTACCTCGTTTGAAAAAATTAAAATCGGAGTGGGCTTTTCGGCCATGATCGCCTTCGTAGCTTCGAGGCCGTTCATGGTCGGCATATTGATATCCATGATGATTGCGTCGGCCTCCAGCTCACGGTTCATCTCAACCGCCCGTTTCCCGTTTCCCGCCTGGCCTATCACTTCAATTCCCTCCGACTCGAGGGCTTCCTTGAGAATAGAACGCATAATAATGGAGTCGTCGACAATGAGTATTTTCATACCTGTTCTCCCGAATCACTGTGTTCTTCCCTGCGGAAAATCTGTTTGGAGGCAATCAGCTTTTCCAGGTCGATGAGAAAACGGATCCTTGTATCGCAAAAACCGGTGGTTACAAGACCCTTCTTCATCAGGTGTTTTTGCAGTACCGGTGGATGAGGGGAAAAATCGTTGATTTTCAGTTCCTGTACCGACGTGTTCGAAGAGATCAGGAAGGCCACCCGGTCTTTGTCGGGTTCCCACTGTCCCAGCTGGGGCAGTACGTGCTGCCGGAGAAATCTCACGGTGGGGTTTGAAAAAAACTTCAAATCGACGATCACGGCAAGCTGGGCGGTCCCCGTAGGGGTCAAATGAAAAGTCTCGGTCAGATACAGGTCCAGGTCAAAAAGCAGGCAGAGGTCGTTGTCCACTTCGATCAGTCTGCTGAGATAGCGGTGTTTTGATTTAATTGGTGTGAAACCCGAGGCAAAGATACTGGACGAACACTGAGACCGATTGATGAGAAAATCGATATCCCCATAGTTTGCCAGCAGGACCTTTACCAGGCCTGTCTCAGATGCGTTCAATATCGTGCTCCAGACGTTCCAGCAGGGTTGAGGTGTTCAGTATGAACGTCTCGTTCCCTTTCATCGTAATGGATTCCGTAAAATATTTGCTGCTATCATCCGTTGAGGTGATGGAGTGAATTTCCGTTTCCGGTACCTTGATGATTTCTTCGACATCGGAGATCAGGAGGGCCAGCTGATCATTGGTGATATTCAGGATCAGGAGGGTCCTTGGTTCGAGCAGGGTGTTCTCAAAGAGCATCTGTACGTCCAGAACACTGAAGGGGGCTCCGTGACGGTTGGCATATCCCCGGATATAGGGTGGAAGAAACGGTACGTAGTAGATCTGGTTGTCGAAGGAGATTTCCTTCACCTCCTCCGCGGGAAGGGCGTATCCCTTTTTTCCAACACTGAATACTACAAATTTTCTTTGATTTACCTGAACGGTTTCTTCTTCTTTCCGATCCTTTTCTCCGCTTAGTTTGTCTACAATTTCCGCGTTGTTCATCCTACTTTCCTCCATTCCCCTCGGGAAGCATCGGCCTGTCCACAATATACTCGTCGACCTGTTTCTTGAAGGTTTCGGAGATCTCTTTCAACTGTTCCGATACTTCGGTGGTGTAGGTGGTTGAGTCGACGAAGCTGTCTATGCTCTCCGAGATCTGCTTCAGGGTCAGGAAAATCTGCTCAAAAGAGTTGACTTGCATCTTGATGCTGTGAGAAATCTCTTCGGCGGAATTCGCGGACACCTCGCTGGAACTGAGAACATCTTCAAATACCCCGCGTATATTCGAGGAAACGTCCCAGCCCTCTTTAATACGCTGAGTTCCTTCCTCGGAGGCGATGATGAGTTTGTCCGAGGCGTGCTGGATCTCGTTGATCTTTGTTTTTATTTCGTTGGTGGATGTCACGGTGCTGTCCGCCAGTCGACGGATCTCTCCCGCTACAATCTGGAAATTCTTTCCCGCCTCCCCGGCGGCGGAAGCTTCGAGTTCGGCGTTGAAGGCGATGATCTTTGTCTGATCGGCAATACCGTTGATGATATTCACGATTTCCCAGATCGAGTCGATTCGTTCTCCCAAAGTCTTAATGCCGGTGATTGTATCGGCGTTGGTCGTTCTAATCTCTTCCATCTTTCCCAGGCTGGTCTGGATAAGGGTAAAACCCTTTTCCACGTTTTCCTTGGTATTGCCGGCTATCTTCGCCACTTCTTTAATCTTGACTTCCACTCCCTTTGAGAGTTTGTCCGAGTCCTCCATTGTACTCAACACCTCCTTGACCGCCGCGGCCTGTTCATTGGAGGTACTCGCGATCTCCTGGGCGGAGGTGCTGAGGTTCTGAACCGACTCGCTGAGAACCCCGATGGCCGATTTCATATCCCGCAGAAGGGTGCTGAATTCATCGATAATCTGGTTAAAAAGTCCGGAGAGCAAGCCGATTTCATCATTCGATGTACGCTTGATTCTTCCTGTCAGATCGCCCCTGGAGACCTGGTCCGCGGCTTCCCTCATCAAGCGCATCGGTTTGAGATGCCGGGTCATGTAGAACCTGATAAATAAATGTACAAACACACCGGAGACGATCACGGTCAAAATTATGATGATTTGAAAAATCAACAGGATTTGCTCATAGACCTCCATCGGAGAGACGATCAGGATATGCCAGCCGGTATCTGAGTAGAGTTTCCGGTCGACCCTGATCCTTCCGGTTTTACCCTTGATATCCGCTTCACCCAGTTCTTCCCGCAGACTATCCGGTGGAAGCTGCGAAAGGACCCCCAGCTTGTCCTGTCCCGCGACAAGCTCTCCCGTATCATCGGTGAGAAATACATACCCGTCGTCCCCCACCTCGATAGAAGAGACGGTACTACTCAGTTTTCCCATGTTGATCAAGGAGAAAAACTCGCTCTTGTAAGAGGACGCCCACACCATGATGTCCCAGGGTTGAAAATAGGAAAGGTAGCCGACCTTCATGCGGGCTTTGTCCTCATCGACATTTTGCCATTCGTATTCGAGAAAGCCGTTTTTCATGGCCATGGCCTTCTGCATAAACTCGTGCCCGCTCGCGTCAGCGCCCTGTGAGCGGGGGTGAATCTCAAGGATACCCGAGGTATTGACCCCGGCGAGATAGCCGGTTTCACCGATTTTTCCATATTCCGGATCAAGCATAAGATCAGCGGCCCGCTGTTTTGCCTCTTCCATAGTGAGTTTTCCCTTCTTTGCTTCTTCATAAAAAAACTCGAACATTTCCCTGTTCTGTTCCGCGATTCCCCGAAGGTAGTTCTTGACCGCCCCATCGACTTCCGCTTCGATCAGATAATCCATGAGTCCGAGTGTCCGCTTCGCGTTTTTCTCCACCAGGTCGTCGATATTTTTTTGCAGGAGGACTAGGGTGACGGTGCCCATTATCGCCATCACCACTATCACCGGAATGGTACTTCCAATGCTTAATCTGCCGATCAGGCTTGAGCTTCTTTTTTTCCGTGCCATTATTCTAATTCTCCTTCTCTCCATAGGGGGTTAAGGCTTTCTTCCGAATGGATTTCGCGTCCTCGGATGAACTCTCGACAATTGCATTGAGATCCCTTACGGTTCGTTCGATGGTATCCGCCGTTCTGGTGGTCTCCTCAACGGAGTTGGCAAAATCGTTGATACCCTGGGATATCTGTCTTGCGGTGATCAGGATCTGCTCGAAGGCGTTGATCTGCTGGGAGACTGTTT
>CAZJIN010000236.1:0-5049 GCA_964545955.1 uncultured Sediminispirochaeta sp. | reverse complement strand
GGGAGAAATGATGTACCCCGAGGAGTTCTACACGGACCAGGACCCTGAATTCCGCATCACCGAAATCATCCGTGAACAGACGGTTAACCGGGTCCGTCAGGAGCTCCCCCACGCCGTCTACGTGGAGATCCTCGATTCCGAAATGCTGGAGGAACGACATCTCCTCAAGGTCCGAGCGGTCATCAATGTCGAAAGGGAATCACAGAAGGGAATGATAGTCGGGAAAAAGGGCGGGCTGATCAGAGAAATCAGGGTCTCCTCGGAAAAAGAGCTGGCCGAACTCTTCCCCTACAAAGTAGCCCTCGATCTGCGGGTGAAGGTCGATCCCAAATGGCGCACCCGGGATCAGACCCTCCAAAACCTCATTTACTGAAGCTTCCCAAGCTGAGCCTGTTGACTCCCGGCCTGTCGGGAAGTTCAGATCATTTCGAGCCCCCGGCGTCTAAAACTCAATAGGACGTTTGATACTCAATAGCGACTGAGAATTTTCAGGACTTTTTCCTTTCCCACAATAAAAAGAAACCCCGCCAGTCTCGGCCCCTTCTCTTTTCCGATCAACACCCTGTAGACCATGGAAAAAAGCGCCTTCGGTTCGATCTCTTCGTTCCTCGCAATATCATAAATAGCGGTGCCGAGACTCTCTTCGGTGTGATCGTCGAGTTTTTCCACCTCACCCCTCATAGCTTCCAGCACTCGCCGCTGCTGATCATCCAGCTCCACCACCGCATCTTCGGCTCCCTGCAGCCTGAAGCGAAAATCCTCGGGACTGAAGTTCCGTATCCAGTTCCAGGCACAGACCGCCCGTACCTTCAGTCGCCGGTACTGTTCATCATCCAGGTCAAACTGGCTGAGAACCGTTTTGATATCCCCCGAATTGATCTGTAGAAGATTGCAGAGATGCCGAAACGGAACCTGCATCGGCATTTTTTCTGGAACCCCGTGGACCTGGGAAAGTTCGTAGATCCTGCTTTCCTTGAACTTTTTTTTCTCCCCCACCTCCTGGGCGCCAAAATAAATCCGCTCACACCTGTCATAATCCTCGTATATCTTGAGTACATCGAGATCAAAGGAGATGGCGAACTCACTATTCGGTTTTGTACCCGCAAAAAGATACCGCACAATCTCCGGCTGGTAAATCTCCAGTACCTCCGGAAGGCCGACGACCTCACCGCTGGAGGAGGAAATCTTCCCCCCCCGCCCCTTTATCCTGATAAAATCGTACTGAAAGGTCACCGGGGACTCACCTTCAAAGATTTCCTTCACAATCCTGCGCCCCGTATCGAAGGAACCACCCTCGGAGTGATGGTCCTTACCAGCCGGCTCGAAATCAACACCCTCGTGCTTCCACCGCATCGGCCAATCGATCCTCCAGGGCAGCTTCACCGCCGCGGTCGTCCTCAGATCCAGGGTTTCCTCATTTCCCGTATCCTCGCACCTGTAGGTCAGCCCCCATTCTCCGTCCCAGTCCAGAACCGTTGTATTATCCCTGTCATTGAAAGTACTGAAAACCGACGCCGGCCACCACTCTTCGGGTAGCGGCTTCGTTCGGTGTTCGTTCAAAATCGCCCGAATCTCCTCTCGTCGCTCCAGGGCCCTGCGAATTCCCTCGGCGTAGTAAGCGCTTCGATACCTCTTCGCCTGGTAGATGTACTCCGGTTCCACACCGACCGTCGGCAAAAGGGCTTCCAGGTCTTTCTCGTTTGCCTCGGCATAGCTGGAACAGCCGGACCTCGTATCCGGGACAAGGGTGATCGGTTTTCGCAGATATCCCTCCAACAACTCCTGTTCGGGCATATTTTTCGGGACCTTCCTGAACACATCATAATCATCCCAGGAATAGATGAACCTCACCTTTTTTCCCAACTCTCTCAGAGCACGGACCACCAGCTCTACTGAGATAATCTCTCTAAAATTCCCGATATGCACCGTGCCGGAGGGGGTGATCCCCGAAGCGCACACATACACATCCTTCTCGCCTTTCTGTCTCACTATCTTTTCTGCGGTACTATCCGCCCAATGGTAGGTCATCTTTTTCATACCCCGGGATTATACAGGCATCCCCTCTCTTGTTCAATGCAGCCTAAAAACCAACATCTCTCAAGCCAGAACAACCACATGACGAAAACAGTAGTAATACCGTGCTATACTTATATATGAGGGAGATCTGACCACGTGAAAAAAACTGTACTCACCACAGCAGTGCTCCTGCTTCTGCTGTTCCCGTTCCTTCTCCATGCCGAAACCGGCTACGCCTCCTGGTATGGCGGCAAATTCCACGGTCGCACCACCGCCTCAGGCGAAACCTTCGACACCCACAAACTCACAGCCGCCCACAAGACTCTACCCTTCGACACCATGGTGGAAGTCACCAACCTGGACAATGGGAAAAAAGTCAGGGTGCGGATAAACGACCGCGGTCCTTTTGTCGAGGGACGTATCATTGACCTCTCCATGGCCGCTGCCAAAGAGATAGGCATGCTCGGCGAAGGTGTCGCCCCAGTGAGAATCGAAATTGTGGACTCCCGCCCCGGAGAAATCCCCCTTAAACAAGATCCGGTCCCCCTCCATTATTCGATTCAGATCGCCTCATTCACCGATCAGGAAAACGCCAAACGGCTCCACCGACTTCTGTCAAAACAGGGTTTCTCTCCGGACTACGAAAAAAGCGACAACGGCCACATCCGGGTAGTCCTCCCCTCCATTCCTGAAGAAGGGCTTCAGCCCCGTATCGAAAGACTCTCAAAGCTCGGGTACACAGCCATTCTCATACGTCGCCATTTTGCCCCCACCGAATAATAATGGTTAACCCCTCCTGCCACCCTTTGCCGCGCCCTTTTTAGCGGCCTACACCCATGCCCCTTTCCTATTGCCCATTGCTGCGCCCTTCTCCCGCCGCCCTTCTCTACCGCCCTTCTCTACCGCCCTTCTCTACTAAAAAAGAGCTTGAATAGATCGAAGCGCTGACTTATTATTGATCCCGGTATGTTCAAACTACTTGATTTCAAAAAAGCCTGAAGTGTTACGACCGCGACAAGGAGCCCGGCAGTATATGGATAAACTCTCTTCGCTGAAAGAAACAAAAAAACTACAGAAAAATAAAATCAGCAGTAAAAACGCAATTTTCTATGTAATTCTTTTCCTCATGAAGAAAAAAACAAGGAACCCCGGCCTGAAACTAATGCACGTTATCTGGTCGCATTTTTTCGCGCCCCAGGTAATGACAAAATACAAGTTGAGATCCCGACCCGTTGTACAGGTAGACCACCCACTTGATTCGAAGATCCCCTTCAGACCTCAGTTCGTTTCCATCTATCTCAGCTTCACCCATTTCTGGATCAAGTCCGTAGCCTTTCTCTACCGGGAGTTCGGTCCCCGGTCCCTGCCGGACATCGTTACCTTTCTCAACTCGTTGACCTCTCTCTACTATGAAAGCGCGAAGGTCTACCTTCAGGTGCAGTCAACCACAAACCGACCGAGATTCCTGGGAAACTTTTATTTCAAGGTGATCCACCTCTTCGATCCGCACCTGCACTGTATCCCCTCTCTTCATGTCGGTATTGTCGGTCTGACCTACGAATTCATAACCTCGGTTATTCTGAAATTCGCCCCCACACCTTCCGACTACCAACCTGAAATCGACTACCTCTGGCGCAAAGCCGTCCTCATAACCAACAGTATCCTTTTCATAAAGCAACACAGCGTCAACTGCGTCTCAGCCGGCCTCTTCACCCTTTCTTCTAATAATTTTGGCTTTACCCGAGAGAATGCCCACCAGATCATCGACGCCCTCTTTACCGGCACCGGCAACACCATCAATGACAATGAAGAGCTTCGCACATATATTCGGGATCTCTATGAAAAATTCAACAGGGAAAACAAAACAAAACCGAGCTCTCAAGTCCTGGTAGAATTCCTCAAAAACTACTCAGTTTGTTGAAGAATGGTGTTAACATCTCAGATATCGATAGACTGGCTGAATAATTAGGAAGCCGGTTCTTGTAACTGGATTTTCAACATATATAAATCTTTGCTCTGTGGTATTTATAGTACTTTCTAACACCATTTTTAGGAAAACTGGGCAGCCATAGAAGGTGCCCAGTTTTCCATCTTTTTCTCTCCCCTCTCAGGCCGCAAAACCGGCTTCGAGAACCTTTTTGTTCACCGGATTAAATTTCCGATTCCTTGCAGAAACGGCCTCTTCAAGAGCCGCGACCACCGATTCCATACCAGCAAGCTCGGGTTTCTCAGCCAGAAGCTTGCCGATGACGGCCATATTGGCAGAGCGGGCGGCCCCTTGGGCATCGGCTATTTCATTGGCCGCGACATCGACAACCTTGATATCGGTTCTCTTCGGCTTCACATCGATAAGTGAGCTGTTATAGATGAGAAGTCCACCGGGTACAACACGGTCCTCAAATTTGTATAAAGAGGGTGTGTTGAGAACCACTGCGATATCGGGGTGGAATACCACCGGAGAGGCCACCTCTTCATCCGATATGATGACCTGACAATTTGCGGTGCCACCACGCATTTCAGCTCCATAGGAGGGGATGTGGGAAACGAATTTTCCCTCTCGCATTCCCGCTATGCAGAGAAGTTTTCCAGCCAGCAGAACTCCCTGACCACCAAATCCGGCAAAAATTATTTTTTCAGTCATAAAGTTTTCTCCTTTTCCGATCTAATCCCGATCTCTGAAGTTGCCCAGGGGATAGTAGGGTACCATCACATCCCGGACCCAATCGGCGCCATCCTGCGGATCAATGCCCCAATTCGTCGGACACATGGAGAGGACTTCTACGAAGGAATAGCCTTTTCCATCAGCCTGGTTTTTCAGGGCTTTTTTTATTGCCTTCTTGGCTTTCATAACGTGTTTTATATCATGTACCGAGGTCCGTTCGATGAAAACAGGCCTCTCGAGGGTGGCTATCATTTCGCATGCACGGATCGGAAATCCGACATCCATAACATCACGACCGCGGGGGGTGGTGGCGGTGCCCTGCTTTTCCATGGTAGTCGGCGCCATCTGCCCACCTGTCATTCCGTAGATTG
>CAZJIN010000235.1:0-5120 GCA_964545955.1 uncultured Sediminispirochaeta sp. | reverse complement strand
ATTGCTACGCTGCAGCGAAAAGGGGTCTCTTTTTTTCAAGGATTGGGAGGAGAAGCTGAAATACCTTCCCCTGGTTTCCTATTTCAAGGTGGATGCCGCCGAGGCAGAGATCCTGACCGGTGAACGGGACCGTGAAGCCGCCGCCCTTCAGCTCGGACAATGGGGCGCGCGGGAGCTTATGCTGACCCACAACTCCGAGGTTCTTATCTGTCATGATGGGAAGATTTCAAGGGCCCCCTATACCAATCGGAGTTTTATCGGCAGGACCGGGCGGGGAGACACCACCTTTGCCGCTTATCTCGCCTGGCGTCAACACCATTCGGTACAGGAATCCGTCACCTTTGCCGCCGCCCTCTGCAGTATCAAAATGGAAAGCCCCGGACCCTTTGAAGGTACGATAGAAGATGTGAGGGAGCGGATCAGCAAAGATTACTCCTGACCTCCAGGGGTCGGACTGCCTCGGGGGTAAGCCGCCGGGGGCCATACCCCTCAGGAGTCTTTCATCCCCGGGGACAGGAGTAATGACACAAAAAAAGCGGGAGAACCTGTCTCCCGCTTTTCAACTATTTTTCAAATTATTTTTTTAATTTATGCCTTTGTAAACGGACCCATGGCGGGTAGTTCGAATACGGACTTCCAGCCTTCACTGAAGGGTTCCTTGAGGAAGGGTTCCATTTCTTTGGGATCTCGCAGGGAGATCATGTCCGCGGGGGGAAGCTTTCCGGAGGGGTAGGCCTCGAGGATCTGCTCCACCACCAGGGTGAGGTATTTGAGAATCGCAGCGATGGGGCGCTTTGCCTTTTCGGGGCTCGACAGAGAAGGTTGTCCCACCACACCTTCCGGGGTTGCCCGTCGCTCAATGGCGAAGTGTCCCTCACCTTCGGACCAGCGGTGCGGTCGGCGCCATGGGTCAACTGATGTGTCAAAGTGTCCGCCGGGGAGATAGCTCTCGCCACTTGCGTCTTTCACGTACTTCATATCGACCATATCGGGGAACAGCAGCTGCGCGACGGAGGTTTCACTCTCGTCGGCATGCACAAAGGTGGTCTCGAGACTGTCTTCTCTGTTCACGGGGATGAAAAACTCACGTACCGCCCGGTGCCAGTCCATCACCTGGAAGATACCGGGGAGTTGATATCTCTTGCAGAATTCCTGAAGTGCGTTCTCCAGCATCCAGAGCTGGCCGTGGTTGTTCACGATGATGATTTTGCGATACCCGTCGTTCCAGAGTCCCAGCATCACGTAGATCAGGGTCTCACTGACAGCTTCCTGGGGAAGCATGATCGTTCCGGGCATACCCATGTGGTGGTAGGGGTGTCCGCCGTAGTTGAGGGGTGGAAGTGCAAGGTTTACCTCGTAGCCCTTTTTTGCGGTATAACGTCTCACGCCTTCGCAAATCTGGGAAGCCATGAAGGTGTCCAGGCCGCTGTTTGCGTGATCCCCATGGTTTTCAGTGGTTCCCACGGGAACGAGCACTATATCGTTTTTTCTTCTCTTCTGGGTGTTTATAGCCCTGGGGGTTGTCTGGATATAACAGCCGCCTTTTCCGATTTCCGGGGCGGAGGGAACTTCATATTCCTTCAGGATCTTTTCGATTTCCGACATGGGCGCATCAAAGATTTCCTTTTTCATGCGACCGACTTCGTTGTCCTCGAATACAATCAGGGGGTGGTCGGTGGTGAGAAAATTAAAATCGCCTTTTACCATATTACTCATAAGTCTGTTTCTCCTTCTTCTTCATTCTCTTGATACGCTCAAATCAGGCGCCGGGATTCTTGCAGCTGATTTTGGTTTCCTTACGATCGGTGCGCAGGGCAACGATGTTATCGGGAAGTTCATCCAGGGAGACTTCCTTCGTCATCATCGGGAGCATATTCATTCCGCTTGCCATGGCCTCGATCACCCTTGGGAAGGTACCGTGACCGGAGTGGCCCTGGGCACCCACTATTTCCGCGCGACGTACCTGAAGTACTTCACCGGTGACGGGCATCTTTGCGTCAGCCCGGGCGACTACCACTACGGTGCTGTTGAGGGTCCTTCCGTCCCATATGACCTGCTCGATTCCGGGGTATACCTGGGTCGGGAGGCCTGTGGCTTCCAGGAAGAGGGACGCACCCATTCCGCTTGTAAGATCCAGTACTTTCTCCGCGAAATTCTCTTTTAGTGGATTCACCACGTGGTCCGCGCCCATTTTCTTACCAAGTTCGGCACGGGAAGGTTCGGGTTCCGAGAGAATCACATTGGCAGCGCCTGCCCTTTTCAGAATGGCGATCGCCGCGATACCGATAGGACCACTTCCGCAAATAACGACATTGTCGCCGGGGCGAATCCCACCGCCGCGTTCAATCACCGCGTTGTAGGCCACGCTCGTTGGTTCCACCATGCTCCCGAGTCGGAACACATCGTCGTCGCTGTACTTTCCCTTGATGGGATCAAGGCTCCAGAGTACCTTGGACGGTACCACGATGTACTTCGCAAAAGCACCGTCGATATTGAAGCCTATCTCATCGAGTCTTTCACAATGGTTCGGATAGCCATCGGCGCAGGGCTTGCAACTACCGCACCAGAGCATTTCTTCAGCACAGACCCATTCGCCGCCCTTGTAAGGTTGGTTGGTGTTCTTGTCGAATGCTCCGGGGCCGGCGTCACGAACGATTCCGGAAAATTCATGTCCCAGGGTCGCCGGAAAACCGGTCAGTCCCGGATACCAGATGTAGCCGTTATCATCCGGCTGGGCCATATGCACGTCGCTTCCGCAAATACCGACCTGTTTTACCTCGATCAGTACCTCGCCGGGACCGGGGGTCGGAACATCAACATCTTCGATCACCAGTTTTGGATTTCGCCATACTTTGCTTCCCAGGTAGGTCTGTTTGTGGTCCACATCTTTCCAGCCAAGCTTGAAATCAGCCTTGGGATCCCAATCCGCGTATAAACGCACCGCTCTCATTTTTTCGGCCATTCGGCACCTCCTCATCTCTTTTTCTTTTTATTCTGTAAACGTTTGCAAATTCTCTAAAAGAAAATGCCCACGCGTCAGTTTCAATTCGCTTCAGTTGTGAACATGGGATATTCAGAACTCCCTGATCCTTCCTCCGCCGATACTCTATCGTTTTCGATGCCCTGGTTCCTTTCTGCTGCCTGTTCTCGACTGCTACTCTGTCGTACTACCAGCTCTGGTTCGAGAATCACCTTTCTTGGAGAGATCTCGCTGGAATTTCCCTCGATCTCTTCGATTTGAATCTCCGCAGCCGTTCTGCCCATCAGTTCCTTGGGTTGATTAATGGTGCTCAGTTGAATTTCCTGGTATGCCGAAAAGGCGATATCGTCAAAACCGACAAGGGCTATATCGTCGGGAACCCGTAAACCACTGTCTTTGATTCCATGAAGAATACCTATTGCAAGTACGTCGTTTTCCGCAAAAATCGCGTCGGGGTAGTCTCCTGTTTTAATTATATCCGTAATGAGATTGTACCCGGTCTGCTGTTTGAAATCGCCGAATTTAATATATCGTGGATCAATTGTTTTCCCATAGCGGCCAAAAGCGCGTCGGTAGCCCTCAAGCCGGTCGTTGTCGACCATCTCATGCTCTGAAACGCCGATAAATCCTATGGAAGAGTAACCGCATTCGATCAGGTGTTTCACCGCCAGGTAGCCTCCCCGTATATTGTCGATCAATACCGAGCTGTTTCCGGTGTTCTTTGGCGCGTTGCTCACATAGACTGTGGGAAGCAGATTCCGCGTATCCTCTTCCAGGGAGCTGCTTACAGGAGCGAGGATGAGACCGTCAACCCTTCTCTCGGACAGGAGCTTGATATAACTGCTTTCCCTCCGCCTGTCCCAGTTGGTGTTGCAGAGAAATACGCTGTATTCCTTCTCCTGGGCATAGGCTTCAATACCCGCGGCAACTGCGGGGAAATATGGGTTCGTCATATCGGGAAGGATAAGACCAAGGGTAAAACTGCGGTTGCTTACTAAACCTCGGGCGATAGCGTTGGGGCTGTAGTTGAGTTCCCGGGCTATTTTCAGAACCTTTTCTCGAGTCTCCGGGTTCACACCGTACTTGTTGTTGAGCGCCCTGGAAACGGTGGCATAGGAGACATGGGCCTTTCTGGCAATATCCTTGATAGTGATATTCATAGAAAGAATGATAGCAAACGTTTACAAAAACCACAAGTAATTAATGAAAAGAATTCTACTAAATCACGGAATATTCCATGAAAAAAGGGGGTTGAATAAAAAAAATAGGAAATTACTTTACAAATAGAAGTATGTATCCCATAATTGAACGCAAACGTTTCCAAAAATTTCGTAAAAAAGGAGCTTGCATAGCTTATGAGTGTAAAGGAGATACGACTATCGGTTCAAACGACCCTTCCCGAAGATTACCGTTCGAACGGGGAGTTTCAGAGAGCCCTGGAGGTCCTGCAGGACCAGGGGTTCTATGGGCTTGAACTGAATATCGCCCATCCCGGCAATGAACCTCTTGATCGGATCATGGCCCACCTTGCGGGGCACGGACTCAAAATTACCAGCTTCGCCTCCGGCCTGACGGCGAAGACCTACGGCCTTTCACTGTCCCACAAGGACGAGGAAGTGAGACTTCGTAGCGTGGAAAAGATCCGAGAAATCATTTCATATCTGGAGGGAAGTGATATGGGGATCATTCTCGGTTTTTTCAAAGGACCGAAGGTTGAAAACCAAGCGATCGCGCAACAGCAGTTTCGCAGGTCCCTGGAAGAGCTTGCCCCGGCTTCGGAGGATAAGAAGATCCCCCTGGTGGTGGAGGCGACGAACCGTTATGAATCCTCCGTGGCCAACAGCCTGCAGGACGCGGTGGAGCTGGTAGAGTCGGTCGGAGGGGACTATCTGAAGATTTTGCCGGACACGTTTCATATGAATATCGAAGAGCGGGATATGTATGGTGCCTTGAAGAATTATGCCCCTTATTACAACAACATACACCTCTCGGAAAACAACAGGTATTTTCCCGGATATGGGGCGATCGATTTCGAAAAGATTTTTACCCATTTGAAATCAATTGGGTATACCGGTGGTTTCGCCCTGGAGGGGAACATAAAGGCCAGCCTGACCCAGGACAGTATGGTTTCCATGAATAT
>CAZJIN010000234.1:0-5127 GCA_964545955.1 uncultured Sediminispirochaeta sp. | reverse complement strand
CGTTGGCGTGCTTCGAGGCCGCCTTGAAGTCCGTGCCGCCGCAGCGGGTCCGGGATAGATAATGTCGGTGCCAAGGTTGGGTCCCCTGTTTATTCCCGATAGAACAACATCAGGCTTGACGGGAATCGCGCCAAGAAGACCATACAATACCGTGTCCGCGGGAGTACCGTTACACGAGAACATACGTTCGCCAACCTTGTGAAACCGGACCGGCTCCCTCAGCGTGATCGAATGACTCGTCCCGCTCCTCTCTTTGTCAGGGGCACTCACCCAGACTTCATGGTCCCGATCCAGCTCCTCTTTGAGGGTTAACAGACCGGGGCTTGAAATTCCATCATCATTGCTTATAAGTATTCGCATCGGCCTTATTATAGGGTATTTTTCGTTCTTTTGAAAGAAACTCATAAAGAAATCAGGAATTCAACACGGGGTAAATGATACGCACTCCCCCCTGGGGTTCGATGATATGGTAGATAGGATGAAATCCAAAAATATGCTCGTATTCGTCAAGCCTCTTTTCATACTCTACCAGGGCTGATTTTTCACAGATCGACAGGGTACAGCCTCCGAATCCCGGCCCCAAAAGCCTTGATCCGTAAAACCCCTCTACTTCGGAGGCGCGCTTGACCAGCCAGTCTATCTCGGGACACGATACTTCAAAGTTGTCCCGCAGGCTTTCATGGGATCGGGACATCATTTTCCCAAACGTAGGTCCGTCTCCTTTCTTCAACAGGCTCCTGGCATCCTTCACCCTCTGGTTCTCCTGCACCACGTGCAAACATAATCTCCGTGATGCCTCAGGAAGCAAACCCAAGCCCTGATCAAGGTCCTGAGTATTCATATCCCGTAATGAACGCTGGTTGATCCTGTCCCTTAGTATCTCGACGCTTTCCTGACAGGTTTCATATCTCTCGTTGATCTCCTCCTGAACCCCCGACTGTTTTACCCCACTCTCCGTTAGTATCAAGGCCAAGCCCTTGAATTTGACAGGAACTTGCTGAAAATCCAGGGAACGCAGATCGATGAAGATCGCGAATCCCTCTTTTGTAAAAAAAGTACCCAGATGGTCGGTGATTTTTATCCTTTTTCCCAAAAAAGCGGTCTCCGAAAGGTAGGAGAGCTGTACCAATTGAATATCTTCGAGATCCAGTTCAAAGAGTTCTCGAACCGCCATGGCGGTACCCACTCCCAGGGCAGCAGAAGATCCAAGTCCGATATCCCTGGGTATCGAACCCATAATCGTGATATTCATTCCCTTAAAACCGCAACCGACCTGCATAATCTCGTAGAGGACCCCTTTCAAATAGTTCGCCCACCGGTCTTCCCGTTTGTATTTGAGATTTGCGATCGTAGTTCGTTTTCTCTCGTTCAAATCTACCGAATAAAACCTGAGTGATGTGTCATTTCTTTTTGAAACCGCGATTCTGAGGTTAAGGTGAAGACCTATCTGAAGAACAAAACCCTCCTGAAAGTCGGTGTGTTCTCCCATTAAATTCAAAACACCGGGAGCTTCAGCGATAACCTCCGGATCATGTCCATACTCCCCTACGTGTTGAGAAAAAATTTTATCCATCTTTTTACCTTAAACCCGATTTTTTGAGACACTACAATAGTAAAAGAAAACCAATTTGTTTGCAACAAAATAATCTTGGAAAAGAATATGCAGTAAGCACTGTAATCAACCATGCAGCAGGAACAAGAGAGACACGCGAAAGCTGCGACTCAAGGGGCGCAGCAACAAAAAACCGCCCTAAAAGGGCGGTTTGAATAACTACTTGATTCCGTATTTGCGCTTAAACCTCTCAACACGCCCTGCAGTATCAACCAGCTTCTGTTTCCCCGTAAAAAACGGGTGACATTGCGAACAGATTTCTACCTCAATATCTTTGGCTGTGGAACGGGTTTGGATCTCGTTTCCACAGGCACACCGGATAGTAGTCAGTTCATATTTTGGGTGTATACCCTTTTTCATATCACTCCTCCTGGTGCAATATATAAGATACCTTCTGCCCGGGAAGACTATCCCACAGAAGGTCCCTTTTCTCAATACTTCTCAATACAGTTGAGGTCTACCAAAAGAATTCCCTTCAACTGCTACTAATATACCACTTTAATCCATCAAGTTCCACCTGTCAGGAGCCGCCAGTATTCATCGACCTCAGGAAGGCCTCATTATTCTTGGTTTTCCTCATTCTGTCAATGAGGAGTTCAATTATTTCCATATCGTCCATGGGGTTGATTACCTTCCGGAGGACCCACATTTTGTTCAACTCCTCCTCAGTGAGAAGCAGCTCTTCCTTTCGGGTACCGGAACGTTTTATGTTAATTGCCGGAAAGAGTCTGCGATCGGACATCTTTCGATCCAGGTGAATCTCCATATTACCGGTTCCCTTGAATTCCTCAAAAATCACTTCATCCATCCGCGACCCTGTGTCGACCAGGGCGGTGGCCACAATAGTGAGACTACCTCCGTTCTCGGTGTTTCTGGCGGCTCCAAAAAAGCGCTTTGGTTTGTGCAGCGCGTTTGAGTCAACACCACCCGAGAGGATTTTTCCGCTGGTGGGAACGGTCTGGTTGTATGCCCTGGCCAATCTGGTAATGGAATCCAGGAGAATCACGACATCCCGCTTGTGTTCTACCAGCCGCTTGGCCTTTTCTATCACCATTTCGGCAACCTGCACATGTCTGCTCGCCTGTTCATCAAAAGTCGAGGCGATTACCTCACCATTTACATTGCGACGCATGTCGGTGACCTCTTCCGGACGTTCATCAATTAAAAGAACAATGAGGAAAATATCGGGCTGATTTGTGGTGATCGCGTTTGCAACTTTCTGAAGAAGCATAGTCTTTCCCGTACGGGGAGGCGATACGATCAAGCCCCGTTGTCCCATTCCAATGGGACAGAACAGGTTGATCATTCTCGTGGAGGTATCCCCGTTGGGCATCTCCATATCGATGCGCTTCATCGGATACAGGGGGGTAAGGTTGTCGAAGGGTACCCGGGTCTGTGCGACTGCCGGATCATCGGAATTTACCTTCTCGACCCTCAGCATCGCAAAAAAGCGTTCCCCCTCCTTGGGCGGACGTATCTGCCCTCCCACGGTATCTCCTGTCTTCAGGTTAAAAAGCCTGATCTGGGAAGGAGAAATATATATATCATCGGGTCCGGGAAGGTAACTGTTCTGGGGGGACCTCAGGAAACCATACCCGTCCGGGAGGATTTCCAGGGATCCATATGCCTGAATCTGACCACCCAGTTGGGTATGGGCCTTCAAAATCGAAAAAATTACATCCTGTTTTTTTAAGGAAACCAGGGTATCACGGCTCAAACCCTCCTGAACGGCAAAATCCCGGAGTTCCGGTACGTTCATCTTTGAAAGTTCGTTGATACTCAGCTTTCCCGGACTGACTTTCCCCCCGCGCTTATCGTTGGAGGAGTTGTTTCGTCCCGTTCTATCCTTATTCTTGTTTCGTCCGCTTCTTTTGTTGATCCCTTGATTTCTGATCAGCTCATCCGCGGACGGAATATCCTGATCATTATCGTTGGTCGGTTCATTTCTTGAAGGTGGGGATGACTTTTGTACAGTATCATTATTTTTCGAAGTTGAACCGGATAAAGATTGCTGTTCGGTTTCCTGCTCCTGAGTCGACTCTTCCTCCGTTTCCAGCTTCGTGGAATCCTGTTCGTCCTCCCCCGAATCTTTGATCAGTTCTACCCTGACCTTCTTTCTTCGCGGCCGCCTCTTTGGAATCACACTCTGTGATGCTTCCTGTTCATCAGTCTTCACAGCCTCTTCTCCTCTCTTATTCACTTCATCGGTAGTTGATTCATCCTCAAGATCCACCTTCTTCGGCGAAGCTGTCTTGAGTTCGGAATTCTGTTGTTCTTCAAAATTGAGTGATTCTTGTTTCTTCCTGCTTTGTGCCATCAGAAAACTCCGTTTTTCTGTTAATGTATCTGTGAGATATCCCTGTTATGTTATTAATAAAGGTATCTCTATTTAGAGTAAAAAATCCAATTACTTGTATAATCAACACTTCAATATCCAATCAAACGGTTCAGACAAGTTCCGTCTGGTGATTATGCCTCACATGTAGCAACAAGACTATATATGATTGAACTGTGGTCGGAGGTGTTTTCTAAATCAAGACTAACTATAGTGCCAGTATTGAACCATGTCAAGCCTCTCAGGTTCCCTCAGCATCAATTCCACCAGAAGAAGGGCCGCCACGGCTGCTCTCCGTCTCACAATACTCCTTCGTGAACCGAATTCGAAACGCCAGGCCTGATTTTTTCCCTCCGCGGTTGCTATTCCGATCCACACCGTACCTACCGGCTTGTCGGGAGTACCACCTCCAGGTCCCGCGATGCCCGAAACAGCAACCGCGATATCAACACCAGATCGCTCGAGGGATCCACGGGCCATCTGAAGTACAACATCCTCCGATACGGCACCGAAAGTTTCGATTGTCTCCGAATCCACCAACAGTTCCCCTGTTTTTGCACTGTTGTCATAGGTCACAAATCCGCCCCAGTAGTTGGTTGAAATCCCGGGGATATCGGTGAGCATTGCGCCTATCATACCACCCGTGCAGGATTCCGCGGTTACCAGTCGTTTGTTCTGTTCTTTTAACACATCACCCACCAGGATAGCCGCCTCATGATTCCCGGGACGGACCAGGTGCGGACTAAAATATTTTCTCACACCCTCCAGGTAGGTCTGCTGCTGTTTCGTGTCGCCACCGACGAGATAGAGAGATATTTTGTGCTGTTGGAACCGTGTCCTCCAGCGTACACTTCCATTATCTTGAATTTTACACACATCCTCAAGCATAGCCTCGGGTATGAGAAAACAGCTCGCCTCCAGCTCCGCCTGAAGATCCATCCCCAACTTCTCTGAAATCACCCGGCGCATTTCATTTCTGAACATCGGTTCAAGCTCCCGGGGAGGGCCGGGCATTGCACACACAAGACATCCCTCCACCTGTCCCCACAATCCCGGAGCGGTACCATTCAAATTGGGTATCACATGGAATCCCCGGGGTACCATAGCCTGTTTTCTATTTGCCTCAGCCTTCCACAAGCCGAAGAACTCCTTGAGACCTTCCCACCACTCGGAATCAAAA
>CAZJIN010000233.1:0-5128 GCA_964545955.1 uncultured Sediminispirochaeta sp. | reverse complement strand
AGTTGAGGAAATGGATTCAGACAAGTTGGGGAAACTTCTTCTGGCGTGGAACAGCTGATAACAAATAGTCTTTTCAGGAGTATGGTTATGGATGCCGATTTTTACCGGAACCTTCTCAGTGAAGCTCCCATCGGATATGCCTATCACAGGATCGTGACGGATGATGACGGGGTTCCCGTGGATTATGTTTTCCTCGAGGTGAACACGGAGTTTGAGAGACTCACCGGACTGGATCGGGAGAATATCCTTAACAGGAAGATCACCGAGGTGCTGCCGGGGATTCGTGACGACTCTCCGGATTGGGTGGCCTTCTATGGCGATGTGGCTTTGAAGGGGGGGCGTCGTGAGTTCGAGCAATTCTCGGAGCCTTTGAGCAGGACCTATAAGGTGCATACATATAGCCCGGAGAAGGGCTTCTTCGTGACGCTGTTTTCCGATATAAGCGCAGAGTTGAAGGTCGCCGAAACCTCTCGGGATTTTCTCGACCAGTTCACTGATAAGGTTGACTACGGAAAGATAACCGATAATCTCATCGATATTTCCGGGGCGAAATATGTGACTTTCAACCTCTTCGAGGAGAACGGAAGGGATTTTTCCACCGTTGCCCTTTCGGGGATCGGTACCCACCTGAAGGAGGCTTCCAAAATACTGGGTTTTGACGTGGTGGGAAAAAAATGGAGTCACGACCCCGGAAGGGAAAAACTGATCTCCCACGATACTATCACAAAATTTGAGAACCTCAAAGATCTCGTCCGCGATGTACTCCCGCGAAAGCTCACCACCCTCATAGAGAAGAGCTTCGGTCTCGGGCCGGTGTACGTGGTCAGAGTGATGAAAAAAGAACAGATGCTCGGAGATTTCACCCTCCTCATGGGGAAGGGGGAAAAGATAAGAAACGAGGGGATGGTCGAAGTTTTTGCCGCCCAGGTGGGGCTCCTTCTGGACAGGTTTAAGGTGCAGCAGAATCTTGAGGCTAGTCAGGACCGCCTTGAACTGGCTATGGACGCGGGGGAACACGGTTTCTGGGACTGGAACCTCGATACCGACGAAATCTATTTCAGTCCCCGTTACTATACCATGCTCGGTTACGGTACGGGAGAGTTCCCCATGAGCAAGGACACCTGGATTGGTCTGATGCACCCGAAGGACAGAGAGAGGATAGTTCCCGAGATAGAGGGCTACGTTCGGCGGGGAGAACCCTACTCGGTAGAGTTTCGGATGAAATGCAAGAGCGGCGATTGGAAGTGGATTTCCGGTCGTGGAAAAAGCTTCAAAATTGACGATGACGGGCATCCCCATCGGGCGGTGGGAACCCACGTCGATATAGACGAGGTAAAAAGGGCGGAGCAGAATCTTCGGAGGGAGCGGGAAAATCAAAAGATCCTCCTCGACAATATCAAAGCGCAGGTCTGGTATCTCAAGGACGAAGAGACCTACGGCGCGGTCAACCGTGTCCACGCCGAATTCAACGGGATGGATGTGGAGGAGATAGCCTTCAAAAATATGTATGACCTCTTTCCGGCGGAGGTGGTGGAAACCTGTCGAGAGAGCAATCGGGAGGTCTTCTCCACGGGGAAAACGGTTCGCACCGAAGAATGGGTTCCGACCCCGTCCGGGGAGAAACGTCTTCTTTCCATTCGAAAATCCCCGGTCATGAATGAAGAAGGGGAGATCGACTACGTTGTATGTTCCGCCGAGGATATAACCAGGCGGAAAAACGCGGAAATCGCCCTGAGGGAAAATGAGGAGCGGTTTTCCCTCGCCCTCGAAGGCACGGGAGCAGGGCTCTGGGACTGGGATATGGTGAACAACACCGTGTTCTTCTCCCCCCTCTGGAAGAGCATGCTGGGTTACGAAGACCATGAGGTTGCGAACACCTTCGAGGGCTGGAGGAATCTCTGGCACCCCGAAGACGTTGATCACATCAATACGGTGATAGAAGATCATCTGAAGGGACGAACAAAGTTCTACCAGGTGGAGCATCGCCTGCGCCACAAGAATGGACAGTGGCGCTGGATCCTCACCCGGGGAGCTATCATCAAGGACGGAGAGGGGAATCCTCTCAGGTGGGTTGGAACGAACCTGGACATCACCGCCAACAAAAGGCTTCAGGAGGAGTTTCGGGAGACCCGGGACTTTCTGCATTCGGTCCTCGAGAGTATTCACGAAGGTATCAGTGTACTCGAAACCGACTATACCATACGTCATGTGAACCACAGGATGGAGGAGTGGTATTCTGATTCCATGCCCCTGACGGGGAAGAAGTGTTATCAGGCATATCAGGGCCGTGAGACCCTCTGTGAAGACTGCCCCGTTCAACGGGCCCTGGAGACCAGACAGGTGGAGAGCAGTCTTGTCAGGGGCGGTCCGGCCGAGGGAATTGAGTGGATCGAACTCTTCGCCTACCCCATGATTGACGAGGAGAGCGGTGAAATAAGCGGGGTCATAGAACTGGTCCGTGATATCACCGATAGAAAACGGATCGAAGACAGGCTGAGTTCCAGTGAGAAGAATTTTCGAACCTTCTTCGAAACCGTCGACGATATGATTTTTATTGGAAATCAACGGGGAGAGATTTTTTTCACCAACAGTGCGGTCAGCCGAAAACTCGGGTATACCCCCGAAGAGCTTGAGGGGATGCACGTACTGGATGTGCATTCTTCGGCTCACAGAAGCGAGGCGGAGGTGATCTTCGCTGAGATGTTCGCAGGAACGAGGGACTTCTGCCCCCTCCCCCTTGAGGGAAAGGAGGGGCAACTGATTCCCGTGGAAACGAGGGTCTGGTTCGGTGAATGGGACGAGAAGCCCTGTATTTTCGGGATTTCCAAGGATCTCTCCAGGGAGCAGTCGGCGCTGCAAAAATTCAACAAGCTCTTTGACCGCAACCCCGCATTGATGGCGGTATCCGATCTGCCCGACCGGTGTTTCACCGAGGTGAATGATGCCTTCCTCGACAAACTCGGTTATACCCGTGATGAGATCATCGGGAAGACCGGCAACGATCTCGGCATATTTTTTGAAGAGGAGAAGCAGGAATTAATAGCGAAGGAGCTTGAAAAAGAGGGCCGAATCATAAACTGCGATCTGAAGGTCCGGGCGAAGGACGGTACCCTTCTCGATGGACTCTTTTCCGGTGAGGTGATCGAATCACAGGGGGGACTGAGTTTTCTTACCGTCATGACCGATCTCACCGATCAGAGAAGGGCCGAGGAGCAGGCCAAGTTCCAGCGTTCGCAGATTCAGTCTCTCTTCGAATATTCAAGTGCGGCGATGGTGATGATGGATCTCGACAACCATGTACTTGATGCCAATCGTGCCTTCGAGAAGGTGTTCGGGTTTTCCTTCGACGAGGTGAAGGGGAAGGTCCTGGAGGACCTGATCTGTCCGGCGCGTTTTTATGATATCCAGTCGAAGGAGCTGGACGAACAGGCCCTCGAAGGGATAAAAGGAACGGATATCATACGGAAGCGAAAGGACGGTATCGAGATACATGTACGGGTGTCCGCCGGGCCGATAAAGAACAACGGAGAAATCACGGGCCGCTTCGCGATTTTCGACGATGTCACCGAACAGAAGGAAGCGGAAGAGGCCCTGGCCGAGGCAAACCGTCATCTCGCCGAGCAGACCACTCTCGCCAGGGAGATGGCGAAGCAGGCGGAAATGGCCAGCAGGGCAAAGAGTGAGTTTCTGGCAAATATGAGTCATGAGATTCGGACACCGATGAACGCGGTGGTCGGTTTTACCGATCTGCTGCTGACATCAAAGCTTTCCGAGATTCAGCGACAGTACCTGGAGAATGTTCACTCGTCAGCGGACGCCCTTCTTGTTCTCATCAATGATATCCTCGATTTTTCCAAGATAGAGGCGGGACGGCTCGAGCTGGATCTAAATACAATCGATCTCAGGGATCAGCTTGAGAAGGCTATGGATATCGTTACTTTCAAGGCCCATGAGAAGGACCTGGAGCTGATCCTGGACATAGACCCGAATCTCCCGGAATTCGTGATCGCCGATTCGGTTCGCATCAACCAGATTGTGACGAACCTCCTCAGCAACGCGGTGAAATTCACCGAATCGGGAGAGGTGGAGCTGAAGGCGAGGAACTGTGAAGGTGCGACTCCGGGGACCGTCACTATCTCCGTTCGTGACTCCGGAATAGGGATGACACCGGAACAGAGGAAGAAAATCTTCGAAGCCTTCACCCAGGCGGATCATTCAACCACCCGCAAATACGGGGGTACCGGTCTGGGACTTTCGATATCAAAGAGTCTGGTAGAAAAAATGGGGGGAGAGCTGGATCTCGAGAGTATACCCGGCGAGGGAAGTACTTTTTCCTTCACCCTCTCCTTCGAGGTGGAAAAAATGAAAACCCGTACTTCACAACCAACGTTAAAAATTAAAAAAGTCCTTGTGGTTGATGACAACTTCAACAACCGTACCATTCTCGAAGCGATGCTTTCCCACTGGGGAATTGAAACCGAACTGGTCACCAATGGAATAGAAGCCCTGGGGATACTGAAGGGAGACAGCTATTTCGATCTGGTGATCCTGGACTATCACATGCCCTTTATGGACGGTCTGGATGTAGCTGAGAAGATTCGCGGGGAATTGCAGCTCACCCCGGAGAAGGAACCGATAATCCTCCTGTACAGCTCCGCCGATGATCCCCGGGTCTTCGAACGGTGCAAGGAGTTGAATATAGAGTACAAGCTGGTGAAGCCGATCAAAATGAAACAGTTGCATGATATATTGCTGGAGGTGCAGAGGGGGCCGGAGGAAAGAAAAACCCGGGATGCTTCGACGAAGGGTCGAGGCCCCGGACCCGAGCCGGGACACGGGCTTGAAGCAACGCATTCACCTTCTACTGAAGAGGGGATGTCCGGGAAAATACAAAGCATACTGGTGGCGGAAGACAATCCCCCGAATATGCTGCTGGCGCGGGGACTCCTGGGTAAAATGCTCCCCGATGCGGTGGTGATTGAAGCGAAAAACGGAAGAGAGGCCGTCGAAAAGTTTCGGGAAAAGACCCCCGTCCTATTTCTGATGGATGTTCAGATGCCGGAACTGGACGGATACGGGGCTACGGCGGAAATCCGTGCCCTTGAAGCGGAGGTTGGATCCCATACTC
>CAZJIN010000232.1:0-5141 GCA_964545955.1 uncultured Sediminispirochaeta sp. | reverse complement strand
ACCATAGTCGGACCACATGGGGGGATCATTCGTCGCGAGGTTCAGATCACCGCTCTCGAAGCCGGGAAGGAGGGAGCCTCCGAATTTATATCCCCCGGAAAGGAGAATTTCACTTCTCCCCCTGGTTTCCAGGATCACCGTGTCTCCGGACTTGCGGCCCCGGCTGATCAATTCGAGTTCGGGGACCGTTAGATCCGCGGCGAATAATCGACCTGGAAGGAGTACCACTCCAAATAGAACAGCTATGACACAATATCTGCTATAACAGCTCTTTTTTCTCATTGAATTTGTTCACCCCTATCTAAAATAGTGTATACCAAAAAAAGAAAATATCAATTTACAGTGAGGGCTCTTTCATTTTCGGTATGAGTCCTTATTAAGAATATCGACCTTTTGGACTAACTATAAAGTTTATGCTTGACTTAATAGTGTGAATATATAAAGATTAATGTCGTATGAGTGACTATCTTGATCCTAACAACGAAGAATTGCTGAAAGATTTTTTCATCGAAGCTGAGGCGCAAGTCGACAGTCTCGAACAGAATATTCTGGTTCTCGAAAATGATCCCACCGAAGGGGATGCGATAGATGAAATTTTCCGGGCGGCCCACACCCTCAAGGGCGCGGCCGCGACGGTGCAGATGACCAACCTGACGGAGTTTACCCATCTGGTTGAGGATGTTCTTGACGGAATCAGAAGTTCCGAGATCACCGCAGATGAAACGGTGATTGACATTCTTCTGAACTCAATAGATGTCATTAAAGCTATGCTGGCTGCGCATCGGGACGGGCTTGGCTATGATGATGATATTTCAGGGCTCAAGGATAGCCTGAAGACTCTTTTTGACAGGGATGCCACCACTCCGACCTCCTCTGCGGCGGGCGCCAAAGCATCGGAGGCCTCCGCAGGTGACGACGGGCAGGCTACCCCTTCGTCCGCGGAGACCCGCAGGGGTGAAGCGAAGGGGACTCTTTCAGAATATGATATTCTTGAGTTGAATGAGGCAGCCGAGCCCGGGGAACAGGTCTACCAGGTCAGGGTGGAGTTTAATGAAGACCACCCGATGAACAGCATAGGTGGAGTTCAGATTTTTGCCGCTCTCAAGGACCTGGGAACGGTTCTCAAGACGGAGCCCGAGTTTGAACAGCTCTATGAGGACAATTTTTTTCCCGTTGTTATCTATTATATCTCCTCGTCGGTACCGGTTGAGACGATCGAGAAGAAGATCGCCATTTCCGATGTAGTGCTGGATCGTTCGATCAGTCTACTGGAGGACCTTTCCGGGGGCGCGGATGTCGCGGGCCCTAAGGGTTCCGAAAAGGTGGAACCTGCTAAAATTGGTGACCGTTCTGAAAAGGCTACCGGGCCTGAAACCGATTCGGAGAAAGAGGCTGAAAAGAAACCTTCCCGTGAACAGGAACTGAGAAAGGGAAGTACCGGTGGTTCTGTTTTGAGGGTGGATTCCAGCAGGATTGACAACCTTCTCAACCTGGTCAGTGAAGCGGTTATTACGAAGGCAACCTTTAACCAGATTAGTAGCACCTTCAATTCAGCTCAGAATGATTTTACCATGGTCAAAGCCTCCTATTATGAAGGTCTGAAGGAGCTTTTCGACAGTCTTCCCCTGTACCTTGAGCGGATACAGAACGGGGAACCGATTAAGAAGATCAAGGGTGAAATGATTGATCGCTTTGGTGAGATGTATACCCTCTTTGACTCTGTTGAGAACCGGTTTAAGAATACGGTGAACGAGTTCAACAGTACGGCCCAGAATCTCAGTCGAAATACCAGTGATCTTCAGGAAGGGGTTATGCAGATCCGCATGGTCCCGATCACTCAGATTTTTAACCGATTTCCACGGCTGGTTCGTGATGTATCGAAGGAGATTGGAAAGAAAGTCAAGCTTGATATTATGGGAGAAGAGACCGAGCTGGACAAATCGATAATCGAAGACCTACTGGATCCGCTTATCCACTGTGTGAGAAACGCCATAGATCACGGCGTGGAGACTCCTGAGGAGCGTGTGGCCGCCAATAAGCCCCCCGAGGGACATGTTTTTCTCAACGCGAGTAATGAAGGGAACATGATTATCATAGAAGTGGGGGATGACGGGAAGGGGATAGATGTCGATTCCGTTCATGCCAGGGCGGTGGAGCGGGGTATTATTCATCCAAACAAGAAGTTAAGTGAAATTGAGGCGTTCAATCTGATTTTTGAGCCCGGTTTTTCCACGGCAAAACAGGTAACCAACCTCTCCGGTCGGGGGGTTGGGTTGGACGTGGTGAAAAAACAGATAGAGAAGTTGAACGGTAATGTAAGCGTTTGGTCGGAACGCGGCTCGGGAAGCAAAATTACTATAAAGATTCCCCTCACCCTGGCGATCATTCAGGGACTCCTGATTCGAGTTGGCCATGAGATATACGCGATCCCCATCACCTCGGTGGTCGACAGTCACAGGATAAATCCGGGGGATGTAAAAATGATAGACAACTACGAGGTGTTCAATGTGAGGGAGGATGTGGTATCCCTTCTGAGGCTGAACCGTCTTTTTGGAATTTCCTCTGATGAGAACAGGGAAAAACAATATGTGGTGATTGTGGGAAGCGGTGACAAAAAAATGGGTTTGATGGTGGATTCCCTCATTGGCGAGGAGGATGTCGTCATAAAGCCCTTGAAGGATCGATACACCAATACGCCGGGGATCGCGGGAGCCACTATTCTCGGAGACGGGACAGTCGCCTTGATTATCGATGTGAGTCAGTTGCTTGATCTGGGCTTGCGGAGAGAGATCGAAAGCAGAAATCGAAGTTCTACCAGGATTATGTAGATAGCCCGACGGGTGAGGTTGTATGAGTACTATTAGCAACGACATAAAACAAAAGGATGCCGAAGGAGTCGAGACTATCGATTACAAGATGGTCACTTTTTCTCTCGCGGGCAAGGACTACGGCATCGATATCATGAAGGTGAAGGAGATCTCCAACGCGAAACGCTTCACCTTTGTGCCCAACGCGGAGCCCTTTGTGCGGGGAGTGTATAATCTCCGGGGCGATATTATTTCTATGATAGATCTGCGGATCATGTTTAACCTCCCCGCGGTGAAGCAGGAGGAAAACGATTTTGAGGATATGATCATCCTGCGACTCGACGACTACCTGATGGGGGTGATCGTCGATGAGATCGACAAAGTGGTAGGGATCAACTCTAAAAGCATTCAACCTCCCCATCCGATCTTCGGTGACATCAATATTAAATTTATCAAGGGAGTGGTTGAAAACGAAAACCGGCTCTACCTGATCCTCGATGTGGAAAAAATCCTGGGTGATCACTCCGATGAAAGCGCGTCGGCTCCACAACCGGCCCTGGCCAGGGTGTCTAAGCCGGAGATTGTTCCTGTTAAACAGGATGCCCGAGAGAGTGAAGAGGAAGACTTCTCTTTTATCACCGAGACCCTGCAGACTTTCAGTGGTTTTTTTGTGACCGAGCACAACAGTACGTGGGTGGAACGCCGGTTTGGAGAGTGGAAGCAAGAATGTGCTGAGGCGAAGAGGGAGGTCCAGCTGCAGGAGGAGCAGGATGCGGTCCTTTTTCTGCGTCCCTTTTACTCCCCCTTCAGCGGCATTTTCTGGGGAGATGAGTACCGGGATGAGGTGAAAAAGGTCCTGGATGCTCTGGATGTTCAGGGCAATCTCCTCGTCTGGAACCCGGGCTGTGGTACGGGGTATGAGAGTTATTCCCTGGCTGTTACCCTTCGGGATAGGTATCCGGATTCCCAGTTGAGAATATGGGCCCACGACAGCGATCTCATGAGCATATCTACGGCTCCCAACCTGATCTTTCAGGAAAACGATGTTCCGGACAGTTTGCTGGATTATACGGTCGAGGGGGCAAACGGGGTCCAGTTCAACAAGGAGATCAGGGACGCCCTGATGTTTGAGTATCACAACGTGTTGCATTCGAATCCTTTTCCCGAGGTGGATCTCATAGTTGCCCGGGATATTCTATCTTTTCAGAACGAACAGGATCAGAAAAACTTGGTCCAAGAGTTTCTCGAGAAGCTTAAACCGGGAGGAATTTTGATCCCCGGGAGAAACGAGGAGTTGAATACAAGGGAGTTCGAGGATATATCGACGAGATCAATACGGGCATATAAAAAAACAGTGGGATAGCTTGTAGGTGATACGATCATGATCAATTGTAGTAGTGAAGGAGCGTAAGGATGAGAGTTGAGTATATCAACCCTTTTGTTGAAGCAGCTTTTAATGTCCTGCGGGAAGTACTGAGCGCCGAAGTGAAAAGGGGAGAGTTGTACCTCAAATCTACCTCACAGCCTGTGCTGGGGGTAGCGACAATAGTAGGCTTAACCGGGGGCGTGGAAGGCAGGGTTCTGCTTGATATGTCAAAGAAGACTGCCCTGGCGATTGCCTCGGAAATGAACGGTGAAGAGATAACCGTGATGGATGATCTGGCCAAAGCGACCATATCTGAGCTGGCGAACATGATTACGGGTCAGGCCGTCACAAAGCTCCATGAATTGGGTTTCAAATTTGACCTCACTCCCCCGGCGATTATCACCGGTGAGAATATGGAAGTATCGAATTCCGGAGTTGAGGCATTAATCGTACCGGTTGAATTGTCGATTGGAAAGATAGAAATCAATGTCGCCGTGCGGGAAAGATCCTAGGAGGTTATGAAAGATGAAAACAAAGGCTGATTTTCCCAGCATTAATGAACGCAAACCTGAGGGCTTGAGGGAAGATGGTGAGTCGTACCGGGTACTGGTGGTGGATGACTCGATGTTCGTTACAAAACAGATCAATCAGATTCTCACTTCCGAGGGTTTCGATATTGTGGGAACCGCGTCCGACGGCGCACAGGGTGTTGAAAAATATAAAGAACTGTATCCGAATGTCGATCTGGTGACCATGGATATCACGATGCCGAAAATGGACGGCGTGACCGCCCTTGAGAAGATCCTTGAGTTTGACAAGGAAGCAAAAATTGTGATGATCAGTGCTCTTGGAAAACAAGATTTGGTCAAAAAGGCCTTGATGATCGGCGCAAAAAATTATATAGTGAAGCCCCTCGATCGTGCGAAAGTACTCGAGAGGATTATGATGAGCCTCAAGTAAGAGGCTCC
>CAZJIN010000231.1:0-5160 GCA_964545955.1 uncultured Sediminispirochaeta sp. | reverse complement strand
ACCGGTTCAGATCCCGGCTATATATATCAGGGCGTGCCCGTAGCCACGGGCCATTCCCATGGAGGCGGAAGTGATGTTATTCGGACCCGGCGAAAAGACGGTGGCAAAGGTATAGGCAAAAAAGGGCAGCAGTATAGAACTTGTCATTGAAGGCTTTTTCCCCCGAAGGATATCATTACATTTTTTAGCGGACTTTCCATGACATGATATTATTTTCAAACCGACTGGTCAACAAGTAGGGGTGGTGAACAGACTCCGTCGATAGTCGTTCAGAAGAAAAAAGGGAATTTGAGTTTCGAAAACCCTTGCACCATGAAAACAGACGGGCACTACTTCCCGCCTGTTTTCATAGAATATTGAATCCGATAACTATGAGCCTGTCGTAACAGTATGAGTAACTTTGTCGGCAATATTGAAGGTCATAGGTTCATCATCGGAACCATCACCATCACCTCCATTGCCATTCAGGTCATAAGTAGCCGATACATAGAGATCATAGTCTCCATTCTCAAATATTTTGTCATCTGAAGAAGGATCAAACCCTTCTTTGAAGTTATTACCGGCGGAACTTCCATCATCTGGATCAATAAAACATATTCCAACTATGGATGTTTGTGAGAGAGCTTCGCCCGCAGGAACGGCAAATACCATATAATTGTACCAGGCAGATTCTATAGTAACGGCCCCTGCGGCAAGACTTAGATTTCCATTGCTTTCTTCAATCTTTGTTGCATCAACACCATTGCTCGGACCGGGATAGTAGGTCGATTCCGCATAGTTATCAGCCTGACCATCGGAATCGTTATCGGCATCAGAGATTCCGTTCCCTGCAAGATCACTCACCGAAGTAGCTACGGTAATTCCAAGCTCATCACCATCTGCGAGCGCTTCACCTAATGATAGAGAGATTTGTGTTCTGGGTTCGTCGTCGGCGGAAATTAAAGTAATACTATCTATTGCTGCGGAACTACTATTTTTTGTCAAAGAGTAATTAATGGTGTCTACGATCTCTGTCGAGTTCATTCTTTCTGAGAAAACCATGTAAAGGGTATTCGCATCGAGAGCTCTAAAGTCCTCTATCTCCGGCGGGGTGTTATCGGCGTCGATAGTTATCGACAGAGTATCCGTGATGCTGTCATCATCATCACTCGTTACCGTTACGATGAGATTACCTGCACTTTTACACCATACAGTGAACTCTCTTTCATCCTGATTTTCTTGTGTAATTTCTCCCAGACTCGTATCATCAAGACTTATTGAAAAACCTGAATCTGTAGGATCATTAGGTTGAATAATCACATCAATATCAACAATATCATTCTCCTGGCAGGAAAAATCTGCACCAGAACCCTCGTATTCCAACAAAATATCTGTCACGGCTGTATATGTCTCAACCGATACTTCTATTGTATCCGTAAACCCACCGTCATCAGTAGTAATCGTTACCGTAGCCGTTCCGGTAGTATCGGAACTTCCCGTAATAATTCCATCACCATCAACAGTTACAATACCTTCATTATCAGATGCGAAAGATACTGCGCTTTGATCAGTATTCGCAGGTAGCACAGTCCATTCCAGCTGCTTTGTTTTGGTCTGTCCAACCGTTATTGTATCCGTACTGAAGTTCACACCCGTAGGGGTTGAATAAACAACATCAACTGCAATCGTATCGGTGTGGGAACCGTCTTCAGAAGTGACCGTAATAGTAGTCTGACCAATAGCAACACCTGTCACAAGCCCTTCTTCATCTACTGTGGCAATACTCTGATCACCTGAAAGGAATGAAACATTTTCATTTGTTGCGTCCGTCGGAGACACTGTCCAGCCAAGTTGTGCCGTCGCACCTCTTACCACTTCAATCTCAGTTGTGTTGAAGGAAACTCCTGTAACAGCCACAACCGGATCATCAGTATCATCCCCCGACGGGTTCGGACAGGCGATAAAGGCCGTTACGATTAGCATAAGAAACATGACACGTGCAAAAAACTTCATTTGAACAACCCCTTAAAAATAGAATTTTTTTACTGTTTTTATGGAAAAACATTGTTGCAAATAGTAGAAGATTCTACCAGTGGTGTCAAATAATTTTAAGTTCTGAATGATGACCATAAAGCCCAAGAAAACACAGTAACAACCGGAATTACTTTTTTACGTGTCCTGTGATAAAATAGAAATATCATGGAAGATCAATTTTCCCCCGACCAGTGGGAAGTGATACGATATCTGGCTGGAAAATACATCTGGTGGCAGACTGCGGAGGAGGCCCTTGCTAAGCCGGAAAGGGTTCTGGCCGCCGCGATGAACCTCGGCAGCATCGAGGACTATCAGAAGTTGTACCGGACCTTCGACCACGAACTCCTGGCGGAAGTTCTCAGGCTGGCTGCGCCGGGTTGGTTCTCCGCGCGATCCTGGTCCTTCTGGCATCGTGTGCTCGACCTGGTCGAACTCTCCAGACCTGTTCCGCCACCGCCCTCCCGACAAACTCCCGGCGGTTCCCGACCCCACCTCAACATTTGGAATTGCTGACTCCACCTTGACAGCCCTCCGCCGGCCCGTTAAGGTTTCCCAAGACCACCTACCGGAGCCCGCCATGAAAACTCTGTCCCACACTTTAATAAAAAACACTGTTGCCAGGAGCGACGTCATCTTCACCAGAGGAGAAAGCCTCTTCGCCCTGGGAAACTACTCCCTCGCCGACGCCGACCCCGATTCCGGCCGCTACGCGTATACCTTCGACGGGAGCTACGGCGACTACGACGTCTCCATCTTCCTCCGGGACACTCAGGTCGAAAACTCCTGTACCTGCCCCTACCCTTACAAGGGCTGCAAACACGTGGTCGCAGCCTGTCTCGATATCGCCGAGCGGCAGAAGCGGGAAGAGAAGCTGCGAAGACGGGAAAAAGCTGCCGGCCCGGGAGCCAACGGCGGGGCGGGGGCCGAACAGAACGCCGCTGCCGGGCAGGGCGGCGCAACCTCTGCACAGACCGCGGGATCGGGGGCTGAAACTGCTGCTGCACAGGCCGCCGGGCCGGGCGGCGCAGGAGGGCCTGCCGGGGGACCCTCCCTCGAAGATATCCCGCAGGAGTACCTGACCCCCGAGGAGATCAAGGAGCTCGCCCTGGAGAGCCGCCGCGAGCGGGCGAAGAAAGAGGACCTCACCCTGCTGCGCGGAGAAACCTACAAGGGCACCCACATCGTCCGGACCGGCCGCGGCAGAGAATACACCGTCACCATCTACAATCCCGCCGAAGGAAGTGGTCACTGCAGCTGCCCCGACTTCGCCACCAACCACCTGGACACCTGCAAACACCTGATCTTCGCCTACCGGCAGTTCGGGGGGGAGGAGGATTTTTTGCCCCAGGCCGGGGAAGAAACCTTCCCCTTCGTACACTTCACCTGGAACTCGCGGCTGCACAGACCCGTAGTTTTTTTCGAAAAAATTGAGGATCCGGAGCTCCGGGAAAAAGTAAACACCCTCTTCAACGAAAAAGGCGTTTATACCCGGGAGAGCATCAAGGGTTTATACGAAATCTACTCTCGCTACTCCGATGAGGATGAGGGGCTTCGCTTCGACGAACACCTCCTCGAACGGATGGAAGATATCCTGTGGCGGAAGGAAACCTCCAGGCTGGAAAAACAGCAGCGCCTCGATTTTTCCTTTCTCAAAACCGGCCTCTACCCCTACCAGGAGGAAGGGGTGCGCTTCGCGGTCTTTAAAAAAGCCGCCGTCATCGCCGACGAGATGGGCCTCGGCAAAACCCTCCAGGCCATAGCCGTCGCCCTCCTGAAAAAAGAGATCTTCGGCTTCGAAAAAATCCTCGTGGTCTGCCCTTCCTCGGTAAAAAGCCAGTGGAAGAAGGAAATCGAAAAGTTCACCGATGCCTCCGCCGTGGTCATCTCCGGCCCCCGGGACAAACGACGGCTCATGTACGAGGAGAGCACCGCTTTTTTAAAAATCACCAACTACGAAGCCCTCCTGAGGGACATCACCACCGTATCCCTCTGGAGCCCGGACTTCGTCATCCTCGACGAGGCACAGCGCATCAAAAATTTCGAGACCAAAACCCACCGAGCCCTCCAGCACCTGCCACGGACCCACTCCCTGGTGATCACCGGCACCCCCCTGGAAAACAAACTGGAGGACCTGTACAGCATCATCCAATTCTCCGATCCCACCCTCCTCACTCCCCTCTGGGCCTTCGCCGCCCATCATTTCAATCTGAGTACCCAGCGAAAAAACAAGGTCCTCGGCTACCGAAACCTGGACGCCGTCAACGACAAAATCCGCCCCCTCCTCCTGCGCCGAAAAAAAACGGAAGTCCTTGAAAACCTTCCCGAAAAAATCGAAAACAACTACTACCTCGATCTCTCACGGGAGCAGGAGGAGATCCACCAGGGCTACATGGCGGGGCTTTTTCGGATCCTGAACAAAAAAGTCCTCACTCCCATGGACATCAAACGGATGCAGCAAATCCTCCTCGCCATGCGGATGGTCTGCGACTCCACCTACCTCGTGGACAAGCAGACCAACATTTCGCCGAAGCTGGTGGAACTCGTCTCCATCCTGAAAGACCTGGTCATAGAAAATCGGCGCAAGCTCATTATTTTTTCCGAATGGACCACCATGACCTACCTCATCGGCAAAGTCCTCTCGGAGCTCGGCATCGATTTCGTGGAGTTCACCGGCCGCGTTCCCGTAGAAAAACGCCAGGTCCTCATCGACGAGTTCCGCGACAACCCCGATTGTATGGTCTTCCTCTCCACCGACGCCGGGGGCGTGGGACTCAACCTGCAGAACACCGACTGCCTCATCAACTTCGAGCTCCCCTGGAACCCCGCGAAGCTCAACCAGCGCGTCGGCCGTATCCACCGCATCGGCCAGAAGAGCAGCTCCATCAATATTATCAACCTGATCAGCAAGAACTCCATCGAGGAGAAAGTCTACGCGGGCATCAACCTGAAGCAGGAGCTCTTCGACGCCGCCCTCGAAGGCACCGCCGATGAAGTGGACATGAGCCGCGAACGCAAAAACCGTTTCGTCAACCAGGTCCGGGCGATGTTCGACGAAGACACGGCCCCCGCGGCTAACCCCGATGCGGCTTCCGATGCGGCTTCCGAGGCGGGGTCCGCGGCTTCCACTGACCCCGCGGCTGACCTTAC
>CAZJIN010000230.1:0-5169 GCA_964545955.1 uncultured Sediminispirochaeta sp. | reverse complement strand
TGGATCCCCCGCAGCGCAAAAAAAAGTCCTCCCCCTTCAACTTCACGGCTGTCGTAGGCGAGGGAGGTGATGAGGGGATCCTCGGGACCATGCTGTTCAATAATCTTGATCTTTGCAAGTAAAGCTGATAGTCTCTGTCCGGTCATGTCGGAATGGTATCAGGCCCACCACCTTTCGGCAAGTGATCGGGCCTTTGTTTCTACGGATTACCTCACACGCCAACTCATCGCCTATATCGGCAATAAACGTCGAATCCTCGGTTTCCTGTACCGGCTTTTTCATCAGCTGGGGGAACGGCACCGGCTTGAGAGTTTCATCGATCCCTTCGCGGGGTCCGGTGCGGTGTCGAGGCTTGCCCGCCACATGGGAATGGAGGTCTACGCCAACGACTGGGAGGAGTACTCCTTTCTTATCAACCGGGCCCATCTCCGCACCAGACCGGAAGAGCTGGATCGAATCTTTGCCCCGTGGGGAGGGGCTGAAAAACTGCTCGGAGAGCTCAATGACGGGGCAGGGCATCCCGACAGGCCCTTTATCAGCCGTTTCTATGCCCCCCGGGATACGGCAGCCGCCGATTATCGAAAGGAGCGTCTCTTCTACACCCGTGAGAACGCCCTTTTTATCGACCGGGTCCGTGAAAAAATCGACCGTCTCTTTCCGCCGAACAGCCTTATTTCTCCTGAGGAGGGTGACGATGATGCCGTGAAGGGAAGGGATCTTCTTCTGGCTCTTCTTCTGTACGAAGCGGCCACCCATGTAAATACCTCGGGGGTCTTCAAGGCCTACCACAAGGGCTTCGGCGGTCACGGCGGGGATGCCCTGAGTCGTATCATGACTCCCATGAAGCTGGAAATGCCTGTACTGCATCCTTCCGAAGCATTCGCGCGGGTGGAGAATCTCGACGCCTCAGTTTTTCTACGGAAACACAGCGCGGACCTCTGTTACCTCGATCCACCCTATACCGTTCACCAGTACGGGAGCAACTATCACCTGCTTAATACGATCGCGAAGTGGGATTTTCCCGAAGTGGATAATGAACTGGGTTCGGATGGACGTCTCAGTCGAAAGGCGGGAATCCGAAGCGACTGGACCCGCACGAGATCGGATTTCTGTTATCGGAAAAGCGCCCCCGGGGCCCTTCGGGAGGTTATGGCCGCCGTCGACGCCCGCTACGTGGTCCTGAGTTACAACAGTGAGGGGATCATTCCCCTCGACGAACTTCTCGACCTGCTCACGGAGTACGGCAGTGTCTCGATCAACAGCCTGGATTACCTCACCTATCGCGGCGGGCGCCAGAGCCTCCATCGCCGCACCTACAACACGGAGTTTCAGATCGTGGTGGAGCGACCGGCGGACACGGGATTTCCCGGCTCGAGGGAGAAAGGGGAAGTCAAATCCGCTATGACCGGTTTCGTCGTTGCCCACTCCATAATGTCTTTGCTCAAACACACCTTTGTCCCCGAGCGCCTTGCCACACACTTCAGAACGGAAACAGGAGAAGGTCCCCTTATCTCAGTCACACTAATTGACGGGGAGAGTCCCGTGGTGCTCAACACCGAACATCTGACCGGTTTTCTTGAGTTTCCGGATATGACGGAGCTACAGCCTCTGGAGATCGGGGAGCTCCGGGCCCTGAAGATCAAACTTGAAGAGTCCGCCTGCGCGGATCGGCAGGAGGAGCTTCAGGTCTTTCTCGACCTTCTCGGGAAGGCGGACCGGAAAAAAGATCGGGATCGGTATCAGCGAAAAATACTCGTTGTTCTCAAAAAGTTCACCCACAAAAAGTATATCAGCCAATGGACGGAGGAACGCTCCCGGATCCGGCAACTGGTCGAGGGGAGGGAGAAGGACTTTGCCATTCTCCGAAGGGGTCTGGACGAGCTCGAGAGAATCGCCGACTTGAGGTTCAATGGATAAAAAAAACCGGCGACCCGAGATCTGACGATCGCGCAATAAAAAAACCGGCGGCCGAGGTCATCTGACCAGGGTCGCCGGTTATGAAAATCTAATATGGGCCGACTGATTTATATCGGTCGGCGGTTTCTTCACTGAACGTCGCTATCGGCCACCCTCGCTGTAGAGAAACTTGAAGTAGTCCATATCGGTGGTGAGGGTTTTGCGAAAGTTCGGCATGGTCTTCCTGTAGGACTCGATGGATCGCCAGAACTCGAAGAACTCCGGGTCCTGCTGGTACGCCCCGGCATAAATAGCGGTTGCCTCGGCATCGGCGGTACCGCGAAGGGTTTCCGATTCCTGGTAGGCCTCGGAGAGGACCGTCTTTCGCTCATTCTCAAGTTTTCCAAGCCACTCGGCCTTTTTTCCTTCTCCGTAGGAGCGGTAAGCTTCGGCGATCTGGTTTCTTTCCTTGATCATCCGGTTGTAGACACTTTGGGTAAGGTCTTCGGAATACCGAATCTGCCTGATGATGATATCCACCAGTTCTATACCGTAGTCCGGGGTCAGGTCCGCGGCGATGTTGAACATCTCGTTGGAGAGTTCGTTTCGGCCCCGTCGCACTGTCTCGTAGGTGGTTTCGGTAAAAGTCAGCTTACGCAGTTCTTCCACGTCCACCTCCTCGTCCTCCTGCTGCAGGATTTCCGGCTGCGTGGTGATCTCGTTAATGAGGTTTGAGTTCCTGACCGCCTCGCGGAGGTTGTTGCTGGTGATCACCGTGCGAATCGTCGAATCGATGACGTCGTCCAGGCGGGCCCATCCCTGTTCGAGACTGGTGACCGCTTCGTAGAACTTTTGAGGATCCTCGATCTTCCAGCGGGCCGTGGCGTCGACCCAGATGAACTGGTTCTCGGCGGTGGGCACTCTCTGAGCGTCACCGTCCCAGCTGAGGATCTTCTTCGGGTAGATTACCACCGTATCAACCACGGGTACCTTGAATTTCAAGCCCGGTTCTACATTGGTGTTTACAATCTTCCCAAAGCGTGTCACTACCGCCTGTTCGCCCTGTTCAATGATATAGAAGGGTCCCAGGGCTACCAGGATCACCAGCAATACTACGATTACTACAAATGTTGTTATCAATTTTTTCATTGCTGAACCCCCTGTGCCGCCCCTGACTGGTCCTGCAGGTTCTTGAGGGGCAGGAAATTCTCCAGTTCCCGGTCGATGAGGTCGGTATTTTCTTCCTGGCTGAAGATCTCTTCGATTGTTTCAATGTAAAGGCGGGTACGGGTCACGTCGGGACTGTTCTCGTACTGGTCGAGGACGGAAACAAAACGGGCGACATCACCCCGGGCGTTGTTGACACGCTCGGCGGAGTACCCCTGGGCCTCCTGGATCAGCTGTTTTGCCTGACCACGGGCCTTGGGAATCTCCTGGTTGTACACTTCCTTGCCTTCATTGATCAAGCGGTTCATATCCTGGACCGCCTTGTTCACGTCTTCAAAGGCGTCCTGCACTTCACCCATGGGAGGGACGATGTTTCGCAGCTTGACCGTGGTGACCTCTATTCCAAGGCCGTATTGGTCGAATCGTGCCTGCATTTCCTCCTGACCCTGCATTTCGATGTCCGCCCTTGCTGAACCTATCACGTCCAGAATGGCCCGGTCGCCCACCAGCTGGTTGACCACGGATTGGCTGATGTCGCGAATCGTCTGCTGTCGATACTCGACGTTGAAGAGCCAGGCTATGGGGTCGCTGATACGATACTGGATGATCCATTCCACGTCGATAATATTGAGGTCTCCCGTGAGCATGATCGACTCTTCGGGGTAGTCTCCGCCGGAATAGGCTGTGTTGATTCCCGCCTGCTGCGTACGGAAGCCGAACTCCATCTTCTGGATCTGTTGTGTGGGAACGTTGTAGTTTTTCTCAATACCCAGGGGGAGTTTGAACTGTAGACCCGGTCCGACGATACGGTTGGATTTTCCAAAACGGAGTACCACCGCCTGTTCGGTCTGGTCTACCACGAAAAAACTCGACATGACTACGGCGATCACCGCAACTATAACCACCACCGCGACAACGTATTTCGGTTTTAATGAAAACGGCATTCGAGGCGGTGTGATGTCTCTTTCGGACATATGTCCTCCTTCGTAGATTTCTTTCTATCTGTATGTTTTAGGTTACTTACACCAATCAAAGGAGTCAAGTTTAATCGTCCCCATCCTTTTAAATTATTGACAACTTACAAAAATATGATAAAATATATTAAAAAAGTGGAAGTAATAAGAAAAGGTGCTTTTATGTCGAGACAACAACTTGTACAGTCCCTCACTCAGCATGATCGGATGATCCTCAAGTCGATCTCCCTGGTTGCCGGTGGAATCGCGCGACAGTTCGGAGAGTTTTGTGAAGTGGTGGTGCATTCCCTGGAGGACCTGGAAAGCTCAATACTGAGCATTGAGAATGGAGAGGTGACGGGTCGAAACGAGGGAGGACCGATGACGGATTTTGCCCTTAGCGTGCTTGAGTCCTGTGGTGATAGTGCCATGGATATCTACGGTCCCTACTACACCACCACGGAATCGGGGAAGACCCTCAAATCAACCACAACCGTTATCAGGAACCAGGAAGGGGCTCCGATAGGTTTTTTCTGTATCAACTTCGATATATCAGCACCCTTCGCCTCCCTCATGGAAAGCCTTCTTCGAGATGTGTCCGGAGAACAGACGGTTTCCGAACATTTCCCTCTCACCGCCAGGGAACTGGTAGATACCTCCTTTCGCGAAGTGATTGATTCGATCAGCCGTCAAACCGGTATCTCTCCGAGCCGTAAGAACAAGCTTATTGTTGAGGAACTCTACAAACGGGGGGTTTTTCATATTAAAAACGGGATCGATATCATAGCCGACAAGCTCGGCGTCTCCCGTTATACGATCTACAACTATATCCGCGAGGTGAAGACTTCCCTCGGGGAGAATGATATTGAAAAAAACTACTCCTGAGAATACCGGATTCCAGGAGTGTAAATAGAACCAGGAGGAAAAAATGGAAAGGAAAGTAATTCACACGGAAAAAGCCCCCGGCGCGGTAGGTCCCTACTCGCAGGCGGTGGCATGGGGAAATACGGTCTACGTATCGGGTCAACTGCCTCTTGATCCGAAGCAGGGAAAGATCGTTGCCGAAACTATTGAAGATCAGACGAAACAGGCGATGGAAAACCTCAAATCGATTCTCGAGGAAGCGGGAAGCTCCCTGGACAAGCTTTTGAAG
>CAZJIN010000229.1:0-5175 GCA_964545955.1 uncultured Sediminispirochaeta sp. | reverse complement strand
CGTACTGTTGGCCCTGGTGGTGGCGGCGGCATCGATTTTTTTTGCCGGAAGGATACGGATCGTGACGGACGCAAAGGAGATGCTTCCCCAGGATAACCCCTATGTGCAGTCTTTCAATCGGATTACTGAAGATTTCTCATCCGCCACCTTGCTGATCACCGTTGAGGGGGAGGAACGCAGTGAGATGATAGATGCCGCCCGGTCCCTGGCGTCGGCCATTGAAGGGGACCCCGAAATGGCGAGGCTTATCGAGACGGTGAACCTGCAGGTGGACAGGGAATTTCTTTACCACTGGGCACTGATGATGCAGGACAGTGCCGACCTTGAGAAGACCCTCCGGCTCTTCGATGATTTTTCTACGGGGGGTTTTCTCCGGCTGTACAACGACAATCTCGAGGATACCTATTCGGGGGATGAAGGGGAGGACGAGATTGATTCGAGCCGGGAGGAGCGGGAAACCGCGGGTTTTCTTGCGGGCATCGGTGAGGCGGCGACTCTCCTGCGACTGAGCCTCGAGGATCCCGTGGCGTACCCCCCTGAGGTCGTGGCCGGTGAGGTGGCGGATTTTTTTCTGGTAGGGGATACCTGGAACTTTGATCGCCGCGGAAGCATGCTGGTATTCTCGATCGTACCGGCGTTTCAGATCGACGATATCGAAGAGACGATGGTCCTGATGGAAAAGCTCGACGGGCATCTGCAGGAAGCGGGGAGGGCCTGGTCAGGGCTCACCTTCGGCTATGCAGGGGACGTGCCGCAGAACTACGACGAGCAAATCGCCCTCGGAAGTGACGCCGTACTTCCGTCGATCCTCGCTCTCCTGGTGATTCTGGTACTTTTTTTCTTCTCCTTCCGATCCATCAGGGTCGTCGTGATGGCGATCGCCTCCTTGATTCTGGGGATTCTTGCAACCGTCCTGGTCGTAGCGTTCACTATCGGGTCTCTCAATCTGCTTACCTCGCTCTTCGCGGTCCTGTTGATTGGTCTGGGGATCGACTTCGGAATCCATTTTATCACCAGTTACGATCGTTTCCGCGGCGAAGGGATGGACAATCCGGGGGCGATCTCGGCTACCTACCGCAGCACGGGAAAAGCCGTAGCCCTGGGGGCGGTTGCCACGGCGATCGCCTTCTTCTCACTTCTGCTGACCGGCTCACCGGCGATCCGTCAGTTCGGGGCGGTAGCCGGTACCGGAGTGCTTCTCACCCTCGGATCGGAACTTCTGGTCTTGCCGGCGTTGATCCTGCTTTTTCCGGAGTCCCGAGGACGAAAGAGGAAACTCCCCGTGATCAGTTACCGGGGCCTTGGAGTGATGGGAGGGAAAATGAAGGGGAAAGGACGTTGGCTTGTACCGGCTCTCGTTCTGATATGTCTTATCCTTCTCATGCCGAATCTCCGCCGGCTGGATTTTGTCTACGATCTCAGTGAACTCGGCCCTCAGAATTCGGTTTCGGTGAGAACCCAGAGGAAGATCGAGGAGAAGTTTGGACTCTCACCTCTTCCGGTTATGGTATCGACGAAGAGTCTGGAGGAAGCCCGCCGTGTGACGGAAGAGTTAAAGGAGGTTCCCTCCGTAGGCGCGCTGAGTTCTATCACGGAGCTTATTCGGGAAGAAGCTGTGCAGGACAAGAACCTTCTCATGCTGGCTGAAGCAAGGGAGCAATGGAAGCCTTCTGCTCCTGGGCCCCTCACGGAAACAGGCTATGAGGACCTGCTCTATGAGATTCAGAGACTTGAGTGGAACATGATCGAACTGGGAGATCTTTCCGTCGCCGCCCTGGGGGAAGGAAACATGGTCCAGATGCAGCGGGATGAAATGATACGGGAAGTCCTCGGGGCGGAGACGGGGGAACCCGGCAGGGAGGTCTTTAGCCGTTTGATTCGTCGTCTCGAGACCGCCAAGGGGAGGGAGCGGTTTGAGGGCTTTCAAAATGCCTTCGCGGAGGAGCTGAACCGAAGGGCGCGTCTCCTCCTGTCTCCGGAGCGGCGCCTGACCGCGGCGGATATTCCCGCGGAGCTGCGCGGCGATATGTTATCCGCCGACAGTTCTAGTTATCTGCTGGTGGTCAGTCCGGACAGCGACAGCACTACGAAGGCGGGGCTGCACCGGTTCAGGGCGGCCATGGAGGAGATCGATCCCGGTTTCACCGGTACCATCCCCATTTTCGTGGAATGGACACGCAGCATCAGCTCCGAAGTGGGGAAGGCCACGGTTCTTATCGCCCTGGTTTTTGTGGTTCTGATGCTTGTGAGCTTCCGGAGTATCCTTCATACCCTTATCGCCTCGGTCTGTCTGGGTTCCGCCGCGCTCCTCATGTTCGGACTTTTTCCGCTCCTGGGAATCCGCTTCAACGCCACCAACGTGATGATCCTGCCCCTTATCTTCGGTCTGGGAATTGCCTTTCAGATACATATCATCCATCGATTCCTGCAGGTCGGCGATGTCGAAAGCGCCCTTGAGCGGTCCGGGAAGGGAGTACTTCTGAGTGGTCTCACTACCATGATAGGTTTCGGCAGTCTCGGGCTGATCGGCGCGATGAAAGCCGCTCAACAGCTGGGGCTGATGTTATTTGTCGGGATCGGGATCAACCTGATCATCGCATTTACCCTGCTTCCGGCCATGCTGTCATGGATAGGCAGATCGACGGGAGAGGGGATTCACATTAACTCAAGAAAAGGAGAATTAAGATGAAAAAGATGGGTTTTCTTGTTATCCTCCTGGCGGTCCTGTCGGGGGGGGTATGGTATGTGCAGGCGGATGAAGCCGCCGAGTTGATGGCCCGTATCGACGGGAAACAGTATTCAGAGAACAGTCAGACCAGGATGTATATGCGGATCTATCCCGACGGAAGAGACGGGGAGGTACGGGAATACCGCGTGGAAAGCTACGGCCGGGGGGAAACCGATTCCTACATGGTTTTTCTCGAACCGAGAAGTATCAGGGGGCTGCGGATTCTGGAATTGGAGGAGGATATCCGGGTTTTTTTCCCCTCCACCGGGAGAATCCGTCGAATCACCGGCGACCAGAAGAGCGGCTCCGCCGGCGGTGTGGGGGGAGATTTCTCCTATGAAGATATCGGAAGCGGCAGTTACTCCAAAGATTACCGCCTTTCCATGGAGGGGGACGACGGAGTTCACCATATTGTCCGGGGTATACCCCTCGATCCCGAGAGCAACTACCTCTACCTCCTGTTCTATATTGAAAAAAATTCGGAACAGGTGAAAAAGGTGGAGTATTTCACCCGTGAGGAGGGACATAAGAAGACCCTCACTCTGGATAACTATACCACCGTACAAAGTGTTGAAATGCCCTCTTCCATGGAGATGGTGAATCACGAGGACGGGGGAATTACCATCATCGAGATAGCCGCGGCCAGGTACAACATCGATATCGATGAAAAATTCTTCAACCCCAACCGGTTCTACCGGTGAAGGAGGAACCTCCTATGAGAAAAAAATCAGGACTTCTTTGCGCCGTCTTTGTCTGCCTCCTGCTTTTTCCGGCAGCCCAGGTGCCGATTGTTTCCCAGGAGCTCGATGAGTGGGGATCCTCCTGGGACGACGATGGTGGGACCGGCGGGTCCGGACAATTCGACGAGGCCGGCACGAGCGGGGGTACCGGGCCAGTTTTTGAGGAGAGGGCCGGTTTATACGGGTACGTGGAAAGTCGGGCGGCCGCATCCTTCGACCGGGATGCGGTGGAATCCGGCTTTTCCACCCGCCTGCGCCTCAAGGGTGAGTGGAAGAGTTCCAACATGATTACCACCCGGATGGAGATGGTCTACAGCGAGGAAGAGGGAGTTCTGAACTCCTTGACTCGTGCGCTTGATCTTGGAATATATCCCGCTGTCGCGCTTCAGGCTGAAAATCCCCAGGATTCCTTTCTCGACAGGTTCAGGGTGGATCAAGCCTGGGGTGTGGTGAACCTGGGCCGTTTCGATCTTTCACTTGGTAAAATGCCGATTGCCTGGGGTAATGCGTGGTTCTACAACCCGACGGACCGACTCGGTAAGCCTGCGGCTCCTGAGAGCAGGCAAGCCGAAACCCCGGGCATCGCCGCGTTCGTTCCTGTCTGGTATCCTGGAGGAGCCTGGGCGTTGGAGGGGACCGTGGTTTTTCGTCAGCGGGGAATCGAGAATACTGCCCTGACGGGATCCATGGATTTTGAGAATATTCCCCTCGGACTGCGGGTGAAAGGGTATGCGGGGGGCTTCGATTTTGCGGTATCGATCATGAGAGAGGTGTGGTACACCGGACTTCCCGGGGGATATGACCTGACTGTCGATCCGCCGGAAGCGGCGGAGGAATGGGAAAGAACCTGGTACCTCGGTTTCGATACCATCGGACAGATTGGACCCTTCGGTCTCTATCTCGAGACAAGCCTTGCGGCACCCGGAGAGGGGAATCGGGTCGATTTTTCACTGCCCTGGAATCCCCGTTACGATCTCGACCTCTCCGCGGGAATCGAGCACGCTTCCGGTCCCTGGTCCCTGAAGGGAGAATATATTCGCTATTCCGTCGGTGAAGATTCCATGGATGACTACCGGCCGGACCTGCTTCTCGCGGGGCGTGCGTACTTCCTGGCCCGGAACTACCTCTTTCTCTATGCTTCCCGAAAGGTGGGAGACTTCCTGGAGATCAGCAGTGCGGGTATTGTGAACCTTGATGACCGAAGTACCGTTTTCTCCTTGGAGGGGAATTATCCTTTTCTTGATAATTTTGAAGGTACTATATCCTTTTCCCTCCCCTTCGGTCCCGATGGAAGTGAGTATCGCGGAGAGTTCGACCCGGGAACCGGAGAAGAGGTGGATTTCATGGTTCCGGAGATATTCCTGACGCTGAAACTCAGTTTTTAAAGCTATTCGGGATTCGGGGCAGCTCCGGAGTCAGCAATTGAGGCTGTCCTGAGTCTTTTCTATTTTCATGCCTGGCTATTTTATATAGAATAACAAAAAAGACCGAAGGAGATATGCCGTGGCGTTGATCGAGGATTACCGGAAACATACCGAAGAGAGAAAGAGTCTGGGCGTGCCGCCCCTGCCCCTGAATGAGACACAGACAAGGGAGCTGGTGGGCCTCCTTCAGGAAAGTCCCCTGCGGGATACGGAGTACCTGCTGGAGCTGTTTGAAGAACACATCAGCCCCGGGGTGGATGAGGCGGCACGGGTAAAGGCAGGA
>CAZJIN010000228.1:0-5185 GCA_964545955.1 uncultured Sediminispirochaeta sp. | reverse complement strand
GTTTTATTGAGTGTGAATTACTTTCGATTTTCGAAAGATATTTTTTTGAAGACCTTCCGGGCAAAATCTTATGTGACATGAAGGAGTCATGTATGAAAAAAATCGGTATTATTGGATTGGGGGATATGGGAATAGGACTTTCCCGCAATATTCTCAAGGCCGGCTTCGAGCTTAATGGTTTTGACCTGCGCAGCGAGAGGAGAGATATGTTAAAAGATCTCGGCGGTACACCCTGCGGTTCTATTTCTGAGGTGGGTCGAAAAAGTGATGTGGTGATGGTGATGGTGATGAACGGCGGACAGGTACAGTCGGTTGTTCTTGATTCGGGGGGGCTGAAGGAGGCAATGCCCACAGGCTCCTGCATCATCGTATCCTCAACGATTAAGCCCTCAGAAATAAGGGTTCTTATTGAGCCCCTGAAAAAAAAGGGAATACACCTGATCGACAGTCCGGTAAGCGGTGGAAAAAGCGGCGCGGAGAACGGTACTCTCACCATGATGGCGGCAACTTCCGAAGAAAATCTCAACGCTCAGAGAGACCTGCTCCAGGCGGTTGGGAAGAATATTTACCATGTTGGAACCGAGGCAGGACAGGGACAAACCGTAAAGGGAGCCCTGCAGGCCCTGATTGGTTCTTCTTTTGCCGCAATATTTGAAGCCATGGTGCTTGGGACAAAAGCGGGAGCCGATCCGAGAAAGTTGTATGAAGTTTTCTGTTCCAGCGGAGTCGGGAGCAACCTTCTCAAAGACTGTGGCGAACTCATTCTCCAGCGGAAGTTTGAAAAAACCGGAAGTCATATCGGTACTATGTACAAAGATCTCGGTATCTCCATGAGTATGGCCAGAGAAACCGGTTGTGCTATGTTTACCACCTCTGCGGCGTATGAACTGTTTCAGGCGGGTATATCCCTTTTTCCAGAGGGAGACAACTGGTCAATTACCAAATTTCTCGAACAGATTGCGGGTATCGAAGTAAAAGGATAAAAGGAGACTGATAAAATGGGTGAATTGAAACTTGGAATAATTACCGACGGCATAAGCCAGGACCCCGATGTGTCCCTCCGCTTTTGTGCGGACCACGGAATACCCTATGCAGATTTTCAGTTCGTATGGGACCTGGAAATTGGTGACCAGTCGGATGAGCAGATCGGAGAACTAAAGAAACTCACGAAAAAATACGGGGTAAAAGTCGGCTGTCTTACCCGGCACAACTTCAACGGGCTTCCCGCCAAAAAGGAAACTCTCGGCAGTGATGCGTATCGCAAGCACATGGAAAAATACAAACACTGTTTTGAGATCGCCAATGAACTCGAGTGTCCGAATGTGCGGATTATGAGTACAAAGAAAGAAATGATACTCTTTGGTACTCAGGGCGCCGACCGCTGGGTGACCGCGACGGGGGCATGGGACGCCCAGGTTGAACTCTACCGCGAGCCGGTGGAATACGCAAAAAAAATGGGAACCACCATTGTCACCGAGAATTGCAACGGCGGGCAGGTCACTTCCAACTATCTTGCAGCAAAACTGGTCAGAGAATTCGATACCGATTTCCTGAAGATTTTATGGGATCCCTGCAACGCGATGTACTGTACGGAGGAACCCTATCCCGAGGGATACGAGGAAGGGAAAGGGCTCATCGGCCACGTCCATATCAAAGACGCAAAAATCAACATATCCCACGCCACCGTGGAGTTCCGCTCCCTCGGCACCGGCGATATGGCTCCTTACCTGCTGGACATTGCCGAAGCCTTGAAGCGTGACAATTTCCAGGGCATTGTGTCACTTGAGGCGAATTATCGCCCACCCGGCAAGGATTTTATCGACGGCACAATATCTTCAATCGATCATTTCAAAAGGATTTTCGAATAGGAGCTATTGCCGTAGTGTGAATCGAGGCCGGAGAGGATTTTTCCCTGCATTGAACATCTCCGGTCCTCATTTTATCTGTACCTACCTCCCCTGCCGGTTCTCCTCCATCCACCTTGGATAGCGAGGTGGCAACAGTGAGGCCTTGTCCAGTTTCTCCAGCAGTTCTGCGGGAATCTCGAGGCTATCTGCCTGCAGGTTCTTATGAAGTTGTTTCGGTGTCCGTGCGCCGATGAGGTTAGCGCTCACCCATTCCCGGGAGCGGACCCAGGCAATTGCAAGAGCTGCAGGATCCGCCCCGATCGATTCGGCCGCGTCGAGAAAAACAGAGAGTATTTCATCGGCCCGAGTATGAAAATGCCCCGCGGGAAAAACCCAGCCTTCTTCCGATCTCGTGCCCGGAAGCTTCCTCTGTCCGGAACGGTATTTTCCCGAAAGAAAACCGCCGGCAAGGTTCCAGTACGCGACGAAGCCCAGTCTTTTTTTTCTAATGAAGGGAAGAATATCCTCCTCCACATCCCTCATAACGAGGTTGTAGCCCCCCTGGTAACAGAGAAACTTTTCGAGTTCGGAGGAGATACTGGTCCAGAACGCGTCCGCCAGGCGCCAGGCCTCGAAGTTGCTGCAACCGATATAGCGGATCTTTCCCTGTTTCACAAGTAGATCAAGGGTTCTCAGGGTCTCTTCGATCGGTACCGCGTCGTCGGTATGATGAATGTAGTAGAGATCGATGTAGTCGGTACCGAGTCGCTTCAGACTCTCTTCCACCGCCTTCATGATGTGGAGGCGGGACCAGCCGAAATCGTTGGGCCCATTTCCCATCGGGTTGGTGAACTTGGTGGCTATCACCACATCCTCCCTGGGGCAACCGACAAGCGCCTCACCGAGCATGCGTTCCGACTCACCCCCGGAATAGGAATTGGCGGTGTCGAAGAAGTTTATCCCGGCATCGAGGGCGACGGAGACGATTTCTCGCGCTTCGGATTGGTTGGTGCCGTGGCCGAAGGTCATGGTGCCGAGGCAGAAGTCTGAAACCCGGAGCCCTCCGTGACCGAGAAGAATATTTTTCATGGTGAAGCCTCCTTTTTAACAATGGTGTTGTCCATTGTAACATCAGGAGGACCGGCTTTCTACACCAGTTGGCTTTCGTCACGATCAACGTTTTTTGAGCTGTATTTCACCATTTCCTAGAACCGGTATGAGGGGGAATATTCTGATACTCCGTTTAGTCTCTGTACTTGCGGCATGCCTAAAAAGATCTTAAAAATCGCTTAGTTGACTTCATATTCCTTATGGCATATTATGATTCTAATATTTAACAAGGTTTCGCTACTATGGAGGTAGAAAATGTTAGGTCGAAAAAGCTACATCTCTCAGATTTTATTTGTTGTTCTGGTTATTTTGCTTGCGGTTCCTTCCGCTTTTGCTGCTGGACAGCAGGATTCCAGTGATGATACGGATAAAGTCACTGAAATCAAAATGAGCTATAATGGTCCTGCGAATGTTGAAGAGAATGCCGTTCATTTCTTTGCACAGAATTTCAAGGATCTTCTGGCTGAGAAAACCGGTGGAAGTATTGAAGTTATTCTTTATCCGGACAGCCAGCTTGGTGATGAGGAACAGAGAATACAAATGGTTATGAACGATCCGTTCATAAATATTGCTTCCTATGGCGGTGTTGGAACTGTTTTTCCCGAACTGTTTGCGGCAAATATACCTTTTATGTTTGACAGTTATGCTGCTGGGAACTGGTTTTTTGATAATAGTGAATTCTGGAAGAAAGCTCAAAAAGATTTTCTGGCAAAAACCGGGGCAAATCTGGTTTGCGCAGTGGAAGAAGGCGGTTTCCTTGCCTTTACCAACTCAAAAAGGGAAATACGAAAACCTTCTGATTTTGATGGAATGAAATTCAGGGGTATGGATGACAGCCAGGTTGCGTTGTACAACGCTTTTGGAGCAAGTGGTACTCCGATACCATGGACAGAACTTTATACTGCTCTTCAGACAGGAGTTGTGGATGGTCAGATGAATCCTCCAATGTATATCATCATGGGTTCTCTTTATGAAGTTCAGGAGCATATGACTCTTGCAAACATACAGTACTCCATGCAGTATCTGACAATTAATGATAAATGGCTGCAGAGTCTTTCTGAGGAAGACAGGAATGCTGTAATTGAATCGGCAAATGAAGCAAATGCTTTGACAAGGGCTGATGTGGAATCAAGAGTTGAAGAACGTACTGATTTTATTGCTGACAAAGGTGTGAAAGTCTATGCTCCAAATGATGAAGAAATGCAGATGTTCCGTGATCTCGGGCAACCGTCTTTTCTTAAATGGCTCAAAAATCGTATAGATGGCAGCTGGGTAGATCTTGCGGTTGAATCAGCTGAAACAGCCAATAAAGCCGTTAAATAAAAAAAATTCAGAATCTGATCAGGAGTAGAATTTGGCAAAAAAAAATCATACTAGTTTACTGGATTCTATTATTGAGAATATTGATCGTGCCGGCATGTTATGTGCCGGCATATTATTTTCTCTTAATGTCGTGAATATTGTTGTCGCTGTTTTTTCCCGTTATGTATTGCACAGCTCATCTATTTGGACCGCAGAACTATCACAGATGATTATGGTCTGGATGGTTTTAATAGCCGCCGCGCCTGCTCTTAAACGTGGAGAACACATGCAGATAAATCTTCTCCTCAAGTACTTTCCCCCCGGGGTGAACAAGGTGCTGGCATTTATTCGACATAGCATCGTACTCTCGATTACCTTATTTATGACAGTCTGGGGTTTTAAATATGCCAATTCCTTATGGGAAATTGTAACTCTTGGTTTGAAAATTCCTAAATCATATCCACTTTTCGCAGTACCCCTTGGTATGGGACTATTCTCCCTGGTATATCTTCTTTTAAGAATAGGCAAAAAACCCGAAGTTCATTCGTTTAAGGAAGGGGTATGAAATGACTTTTGCAATGATTATTGTTTTTTTCTTCCAGATGTTGATAGGAGTGCCTCTTTTTGCGGCACTGCTTATGGCCGGTCTTGTTGGGTTTCTAATTATGGGAGACCTGACAATGCTTGTGAAAATTCCTCAACAGTTTTTCGGAGGTATGGATACCTTCTCACTAATGGCGATTCCCTTTTTTATATACGCAGGTGCATTGATGAATGTGTCGGGCTTAACTGATCGTTTGTTGAAGTTTACACAGGCTCTTGTGGGACATTTCCGGGGAGGGCTGGGGTATGTTAATATTCTTGCGAGTATCCTCTTCGCCGGGGTAAACGGTTCCGCCGCTGCAGATACATCAGCATTAGGCTCC
>CAZJIN010000227.1:0-5194 GCA_964545955.1 uncultured Sediminispirochaeta sp. | reverse complement strand
AAACCGAATCCAACGCAGTGATCAGTGACGCCCATGGGGTAATCGGAGAAAAGCCCAAATACTTTTTTCTTGAGCGCTATATGGAGGCTTACGCCGAAGAGAAACGGCAGTTTTTCGATGCGATCAGAAATGATACCGAGGTCCCCGCGAGTGGCTACGACGGTCTTATGGCGGTGGTGATTGCCGAAGCCGCTAATATATCGGCACGGGAAAACAGGCCTGTTAAAATATCCGAGATAGACGATCTCAGCTACTGATTTTTCAGTGCGGCTCCGGAGCCCCCGTGGTATAATCGTGACAATATTTTTGAGAAAAGGAGACCTTCATGGAATTCGGACTTCACGGGCTTCTGGTCCGTTATTCAAACGTCGCCACCGATATTATGATCGCGGAGCAGACCGGTTATGATGCCGTTGAACTGCACACGGACAAGCTTGATCGTTACCTCGAGGCGGGTTTCACCGGCGGGGATTTGAAATCACTCCTGGATGCACGGAAGATGAAGGTGAGCTGTATCGATATCATTGGTGACGTGGAAACCCAGGATCCTCAGAAGAAGCGCGGGGTTCTTGAAAAGGCCGAACTCCTCTCCAGGACCGCCCGGGAAATCGACTGCGATACTATTCAGCTCAACGGTTTTATGGAGCTTTCCGACCACTCCGAGGGGGAGAACATCCGCCTCACCGCAGGGAATATCCGTGAAATTTGCAGGATTGGGACAGAGTACGGGATCCGTTTCCAGTACGAAGGCGCGGCATGGACCCCGATCCACTCCCTCGATCAGTGCAGGGCCCTGGTCGAGGAGGTCGGGATGGACAACTTCGGCCTTGTCATAGATTTCTGGCATTTCTGGGCGAGCAGGGGGGGCGGACCCGAGGAGGTGGCGCGGCTTGACCCGGCCATGATCTACGGGGTGCATATCTCCGACGGATATCGACCGGCGGAAGGTGAGCCCTGGGTGGAAGAAACGGAGCTGCGGGGGGCCCTGCCCGGCGACGGGGATATTTCCATTCAGGAGTGGGTCGACGCTGTGGTGAGCACCGGCTATGACGGTTTTTACTCCGGAGAGATCCTCTGTCCCAGGCTTTGGGAGGCAAACCTGGTGGATATTGCCGGGGACACTTTGCGGCGTATGAAGGGGTATTTTCGATAAGATTGGCGATAGGAGGAAGCTATGACACATATAAACCTTGCGGTTCTCGGGGGCGGACGGATGGCCCATGAACATTGTCGGCAGATCGAAGGGACCCCCGGTTTGGAGCTAAAGGCGGTGAGCAGTCGTTCCAGGGAGGCCTGCAGAAAAACCGCCGATCTTTTTCCCGGGGTGAAGGTCTATGAGGGACATGACGAACTTCTGGCGGATCCGAATATACAATGGGTGGTGATCACCACCTACACCAACGAGCATAAGGATTGGGCCCTCCGCGCACTGGAAGCGGGCAAACACCTGATTATAGAAAAACCGATTACCCTCGAAGCCTCCGATGCGCGTGATATCTTCGAAGCGGCCCGACGACGGGACCGACTCGTCACGGTACATCAGAACCGACGCTGGGACAGGGATTTCGAGCTGGTTAAGGATGTCCTCACCGATGGAGTTCTCGGTGATGTCTACCGTATTGAGTCACGGGTGTGCTACTCCTCCGAGGAGTGGGCCGGCTGGGGTGCACAGGGCATGAAGCTCCCCTGGCGTCTAGAAAAAAAATACGGCGGCGGTATCCTTTCCGACTGGGGCTCCCATCTCTTTGACCAGATGATCACGACGGTGAAGGGCGATGTCAGCGGGGTATACGGACATCTTGAGTCCCGTATCTGGTCGGAGGAGGTGGAGGACCACTTCTACGCGGACCTCCGATTCGAGGATGGTCGCAGTGTCTGGGTCGAAGCATCCAACAACCATCGGTTGCCCCTGCCCCGTTGGGTTCTCATCGGGACCGAGGGGATGTTGACCGTAAGTGGCGGGATCCCCGAGCAGTGGGTTACCGCGACCCTTCGAAAGCCTTACAGGAGTTTTGGTCGGGACGAGATTATCGATATCAGTCAAGACGAGTTTTCTCCGGGCTTTTACAATGATTTCTATGAAAAAGTGAGCAGAGGGGAGGTTCCCGCCGTCCAACCGGCGGAAGTACTCGAAGTATCCCGGATCATCGACGCGGTCCGTGAATCTTCAAAAACCAACAGGGTAGTGAAGATCTAAATAGCAATTCCAAAACACCTTATTGCAATCTCGCCGTAATCTGTTAAAATGGACAAACCTGTGTAGAAGTACGGACAGTTTATTTTTTTACTAGACAGAGAAGTGCCGCGACACGGATATCTACTCTTCCCGACAGGAGGATCCTATGATCTTCGCGAAAACCCCTCTGAGGATTCCCTTCGGAGGAGGACTTACGGACCTGAAGTGCTACGCCGAACGGTTCGGCGGTGCAACGGTCAGTGTGACCATCGACAAATATATTTACGTGGGGTTGAAAACCAATACGGACGGTTATATCAATCTCAAGTACATGGATGTCCACGAGAAGGTCAGCACGATCGAGGGGGTGCGTCACGATCTGATTCGGGAGAGTCTCAAGTTGATGAAGCTGGAGCAGATACCGGTGGATATCTACATCATGAGTGATCTCAACTCAGAGAGCGGCCTTGGTTCTTCGGGAGCCCTGACGGTCAGTCTGCTCCACGCGATGCATAGGTTCAAAAATGAAGATGTGACCCAACAGCAGCTGCTGGAGGAGGCGAGTCATGTCGAAGTGGATGTTCTCAACGGGGCATCAGGCTACCATGATCCTTCCATCTGTGCCCTCGGGGGGCTTAAGCTGATCGAATACAACGATAGTGGCATTTATGGTAGGGAAATAGAGATTCCCGCCATTCAAAAAAAGGTTTTTCATGATCGACTCCTGTTTTTTTACAGTGGGAGGCATTTCAAATCAAAACCTTCCCTCGATTTGCTCACAACCCAGATGGATAAGGCCCTCGAAACCATGCACCGGATCAAACAAGTAGCCTACGATCAGGAAAAGGCCTTTCTCGCGGGGGATCTGGAAAAGGTCGGAACCCTTATCAACGATATGCAGAAGTTGAAACAGCAGCTGCCGGGGAAGTTTGAGAATGACTACGTGATCGACCTGGTGGACCGGATCAACAAGCTCGGTGCCTACGCCCAGCTGCCGGGGGGTAAAATCGGCGCCTTCGTGATTGTCTACTGCCATGAAGACAAACAAAACATGCTTCGCTCCCGGCTTTCCGATTTGCAGGAGGTGAAGCTCAACTTTTCAGACGGGGGTACCCGGGTGACCTGTCTGTAGGCTTTGCAGCCTCCGGGAGCAGCATTTGCCCCCGGCGACTGCCTCACCTTTTTTATTTGAAAAGGACCAGGTACTGACCGTAGCCCTCCTCTTCCATTTTTTCTCTGGGCACAAAACGAAGAGACGCGGAGTTCATACAATAACGCAGTCCCGTGGGTTCCGGTCCATCCTTGAAGACATGGCCGAGGTGACTGTCGCCGTAGAGGCTGCGGACTTCGATACGGGGTGAAAAGAGGCTCCGATCTTCATGGTATCGGACGAAGTCAGGGTCTATGGGGCGGGTAAAGCTGGGCCATCCCGTCCCGGATTTGTACTTGTCGGTGGAGCTGAAGAGGGGCTCACCGCTTACGATATCGACGTAGATTCCCTCCTCCTTGTTGTTCCAGTACTCGTTGCCGAAAGCCCGTTCAGTTCCATCACTCTGGGTGACTCGATACTGAAGCTCCGTCAGTTGCGAGAGCCGTTCTTCCCTGTCAAAACGTCCCCACCGGCCCTCTTTTGTATCGAGACCCTCCGGGGATTTTCCGTTGTTCCACAATTCCGCGATAAAAGATCCGCGTCCGGAGCCGTTGAAGTAGCGGTTGTAAGCGGGGGCACTCTTTTTGTAGTAATCCTGGTGGTACTCCTCCGCGGGGTAGAAGGGGCCTGCTTCAAGAATCTCCGTGACGACGGGCTTGTCGAATTTGCCGGAGGATTCGAGTCTCTCCTTTGATTCGAGAGCGCTCCGACGTTCCTCTTCATTGCTGTAAAAAACCGCCGTCTTGTAGTGGCCTCCCCGGTCGTAGAACTGCCCGCCCGGATCGGTCGGGTCAATATTACGCCAGAAAACTTCCACCAGCTGTTCAAAACTGATTACATCGGGATTGTAGTAGACGGTGACCGCTTCACGGTGGTCCGTTTGACCTGAGGAGACCTCGGGATAGGTCGGATCAGGGGTGGTTCCGCCGGTGTAGCCGGAAATCACCTCCGCCACACCCACCAGCTGTTCATAGGGTTTTTCGAGACACCAGAAGCAGCCTCCCGCGAAGATCGCGGTGGAATAGGTTTCCAAATTCTGGAGAAGAGTTTCCGGAAAGGGATTGATTTCTCCCTTTTTTATCTCTGTAGAGGTTCCCCCGGTTGGTTCGGTGGATCCTGTCGTTTCTGGTTCCGTGGATTTCATAGAAGGTACCTCCTCTGATTTCTCCTGATTTCCTAACGCCACTGCCTGTCCCGGCAAAAGCATTACAAGTACGATGAAAAGCGCTACTTGGTGATATGTAAACCGTTTTTTTCGTTTCATTCCGTCCTCCCAGGACATTTTCATGTCCTCAATGTGTACGTAGTAATAATATACTGCCCTATTATATATATGACAAATTATATCATGAATAAAATTTGATTCCCTTTTTCGTAAAAAGGTTTATTATGAAAAAGGGGGAAGTAAACAATGAAATATCTAGCGAAACTAGGGTGGATAGGTTTTTTTCTTCTGGTCCTGTTTCTTGGATCCTGTGCGACGGCTCCGGAATCTCCTCCGGAACCTTTAGAACAGGAACAGGCGTTAGAAACCGAACCGAAACCTGAGGAGAAAGTTGTCGAAGAGCCCGTGGAGAAGGAGAAGGAAACTGAAGCAGTCGAGGAAGAGAAGGCTTTTTCAGATGAAGAAAAAAAGGCCCTCGCCACTTCCAGGGATTTGACTATGCAGGCCAAAGAGTCGGCCGATGAGGTCTTTGCCGCAAAGGCGGCGACGGAGCCCTATGGAGAGGGTGAGGCGGCCTTCGCGGAAGCCGAAGCGGCGAAAGCGGCACTGAAGTACGAAGCCGCCCTGACTGCTTATCGAGAAGCCCTTGATTTTTTTCCAATCATTCCGCGTCCTCCTCCTGTAGTTCTTCGTTCAAATCCGT
>CAZJIN010000226.1:0-5246 GCA_964545955.1 uncultured Sediminispirochaeta sp. | reverse complement strand
CTGCGTTTGAGAATGCCACGGTGATGGAGGGGACTCCGATTCTGCGGGCAGAGGGAATAAGCCTCGGGTACGACGGGGGAAGGCCTCTTTTCTACGACCTGAACATGGACCTGACCAGGGGCGGGTTCATCGCGGTAGTGGGTCCCTCCGGTTCAGGGAAAACATCCCTGTTGAAAATTCTGGGGGGCTTTTTCGGACCCGACCGGGGGACGGTCTTCCTGAACGGCAGCCCCCTGAGGATGCCTGCACCCGGGGCGGGTATGGTGTTTCAGGAGTTTGTTCAGCTTTTTCCATGGAAGAGGGTTTGGGAAAATGTGGCTTTTCCCCTGCTGGTACGGTCCGATGCACCTCCACGTTCAAACATTGCGGAACGTGTATCTTCGATTCTAGGGGAAGTTGGATTGGCGGGATATGAACGGTATTTTCCTTTTCAGCTCTCCGGCGGTATGAAACAACGGGTTGCCCTGGCGAGAGCCCTGGTTAGTGCCGCTCCCGTACTTCTGATGGATGAACCCTTCGGGAGCCTCGATGCCATGAGGAGGGAAGACCTGCAACAGCTCCTGCTTCGGATGTGGAAGGAGCACTCCCTTTCGGTGGTTTTTGTCACCCATGATATTACGGAAGCCCTGCTACTCGCGGATACGGTGCTTGTCCTTTCCCCTCGGACCGGGGAAAGCTCCCGCGGAGGCGAGGCGCCGAATTTTGCTCGACCCGCCGACTGCTCCGGGGCACGGGGCTCTCGTGGAGGCGAGGTGAGTCACCTGGAAATCAACGTTGATCTTCCAAGGCCCCGTTCTCCCTTGGATTCGCGTTTTTCGGAGTACTATCGGCGTATTTACCGTCTTCTCTAGGTGAAGAGATGGGATAATCATCAATTCTTCACCCTGTAGACCGTCACCTTCCAGTCTTCCCTGCCGGAATATCGAGTGATCCTCATCCCGTAGACCGGAGAGGAAAAACTACCTTCCTCCACGCAGTGCTTTGATAGAAAAGATTTCATCTCCTCGTAGTAGGACGTGACATTTCCGTACAGGATATTCCACACCGGTCTGCGTTGGTAGATCACCTCCATCTCCTCGGGGTAGATAATGTATTCTAGGTCGTTCTTCCTGATGTAGTCGGCAAAGCTCAGTCCCTCCTCATTGAGGTACACGAGGTTTCGATAGTCCCGGAGCACCCCGTGGTCGAAATAGTATTCCGTGTTCAGGTTTGCCAGGACGCGGGCATCCGGTGGAACCAGGGAGGAGATATTGCGGGTGTAATCCCGGTATGATTCCCGGGTGTGTGTGCTTCGAGGACCGATTGTCTCGGCGAGGTTAAAGCCGGTGTTCACCGTCTGAGCGAGCAGAAGCAAGCCCAGGATGGTGGCGATGGTCGTGGAATATCGTTTATTTTCCGAGGTCTTTGGAGATGCCCCGAGCAGTAGTTCTCCGAGGAGAAGGTAGTACAGGGGAAAATGCAGGACAATTCCCGGCTGACTGTATTTTCCCAGGACCAAAGTGCCGAGGTTTATCAAGCCAAGGCCCAGGAGCAGCTTCACTATGGGTCCCCGGCTTCGGGGGCGCAGGATCAGCATCAGCGGGGTGAGGGCAAGGGCGCCCCCAAAGAGGTAAAACTGGAATCTGATATCAGGGGTATAGTAGGTTCCGCTGATCCTGAGGAATAGTTTTTCAAAATAATCGGGGAAGGTAAAAAACTTCATATAAAGCGGCTCGGCTACCCCCACGGTTTCTCCGAAGGATCTGTAGTGTTGGAAGAACCGAGGGTCCATGAGTGAGCTCAAGCCGATAAAAAACGCCGCGCTGAGGCCGAGAATCAGGATGTATTCCGTCAAACGCCGCGAGTTCACTCTCAAAGAGTCGGGCTGTTTTTTGTTGCTTCGCCGAAATTTGGCGGCAAGGTGCTCCCCCGGCAGGGCGGCGAGGATATCCACAAGCAAAAATCCTCCGATAGGCAGGGCTATGAGAAAACTGTTGGGGTGGATTCCTATACTGAGGCCGATGATGAGGGCACTCAAGCGGTACCACTTGTCCCGGCCGTCAGCAGTGCCCCGGCGATAGAGAAACACAGCCGAAAGGAAGGTTGCCACGAGGAGGATCTCCTGCCGCGCGAGATGCGACGCGTAGAGAAACTGGATATCCAAGGCCAGAAGGATGGTTATCCCGATGGCGACCAGGCCCGGGTTGAGGTGATTACCGGTTTCGATATCTCGGGTTCCTATAATTTTATGAAAAAAAACCAGGGAAACCGTTCCCCCCAGAAGAGATAGCAGCCTGACCGAGAAGGGGCTGTAGCCAAACAGCAGAATAAAGGGCGTCTGCAGCAGGTGAAAGAGAATTTTGATCGCGTGGGGGTATCGGGGGAGCAGATCGAAGAATGATTCGGTCACTGTGATGCTTTTATTTAGTATAATTGCCCTTGTTAAGCCGCTTAACCATGATTCATCGCTATGAATGAACGGGTATTGTGAGAGAATAAGGATATTTACTACAAAGAATACAAAAAAAGGAAAAATATTATTAAAAAAGTGACATTTCCTCTGTAAATTCATTATTTTTATGTATATAATGTTTTCTATAAAAAGAAAACCATAAATAGAATTTTTAAGGCATTTTTAATGTCTTATATGAAAAATTGGAGGTTTGGAATGAAAGTACTGCGAAAGATCCCCTGGATTCTAACGGTTCTGTCTGTGCTGCTGTTTGTCTCGTGTGGCCCCGATTTTGCCGAGAACGGAAATTCAATCATAGAAGCGGATGAAGCCGTGGGAATGATAGGGGATACCGGAGTAGTTTTGGTGGACACCCAAAAGGCCAACTTCTACCAGATGGAGCATGCCGCCGGTGCCGTGAATATCGGCAGGGCGGATATCGTGGTGAATGAGCCCTATCCCAACATGGTGGGAACAAAGCAACAGATCGAACAGGTCCTCGGAAGCAAGGGAATCTCGAACGATACGACGGTCCTGATCTATGATACCAACAAAAACATGGACTCCGCCCGTCTGTGGTGGACCATGCTGGCCTACGGTCACTCCCCCGACAGGGTGAAGGTGATCAGTGGAGGCCTGGAAGCCCTTCGTGCAGCGGGAGCATCAATCGATAGTGACAAAGTATCGGTCACTTCGGTGAGTTATACGGCGAAGGACTTCGACGATTCCATGATGGTCGGCCTCAACGAGGTGAAGGCCCAGGTGAACAGTCCCGACGCGAATACTTGTATCATCGACACAAGGACGATCGAGGAGTTCCAGGAAGGAACCATACCCGGTTCTATCCATTACAACTTCGAGAACAACAACTTCGGCGATGGAACTTTCAGGCCCGTACAACAGATTAGAATCAACTATCTCGAGCTGGGTGTCGAGCCCGACGACACGGTGATGATGTTCTGCAAGACTTCGATTCGGGGCGCCCAGACCTACCTGGCCCTCTACAACGCGGGATATCGCAATCTCAAGCTCTACGATGCTGCCTGGGTTGAATGGTCGAGTAAACCGAGTCTGCCGGTCCAGAAACCCGAAGCGACGGGCGCACCTGTTCCGACGGTCCAGGACGGTTCATAGAAAATAATTAGGGTCCCCTTCTCTGTCTTCTCTGTCCGGCCGGATACCTGAAGGCGGATACTTGGAGCCGGATCCTGAAAAAATGTGTCTTCGCGGCCCGTTGGGTCGCCACAAAATATTTCGGAGGTATTTGTATGAAAAAAACAGTAGTAGGAATAATGCTACTTATTGCCCTGTTGCTTGTTCCTTTTACCGTAGCGGCGGAAGGACAGAAGGAAGCTCCCAAAGCTGAAGCAACCGTATCGAAGGTTGAGATTCTTCAAGGTGCGGTGGACAAACATTTTTCGGCCCTTTCTGCGAACGGCAACTACATGGTAGGACAGGCGGACTTTGTGGACAAGGTGCGTGCAGGTGAAGATATGCTTATCCTCGATATCCGTCAAGCCGCGGATTACGAGAAGGGTCATGTGAAGGGCGCCGTGAATGTTCCCTGGGGACCTGATATTGCAAAGAGTATCGACTTTCTGCCGACGGACAAACCTGTAGCAGTGTACTGCTATTCCGGACAGACCGCGAACCAGGCAAACGCCATGCTGAACTTTATCGGCGTTCAGGCAAAGTCGGTCAAGTTCGGCTTCAACCTTGGTATCTCCAAGGTGGAGGGTGTGGATGATGTGATCGTAACCGAAGAATCAAGCTTTCCCGGCAAAACCGGTATCGATGTAGATCCTGTTCTCAGGGAAGCTTTTGTGAAGTATTTTGAAAATCTGGCAAATGTGAAAGGCACAATGTACGCGTCCAATATCGTCAGTGAAGAAAATGCCAAAAAGATCGTCGACGCGAAGGACGATAATGTCTACATTCTTTCGATTCGCCAGAAAAAAGACTTCGATGCCGGACATGTGCCCGGGGCGAAGAACATCGCCTGGGGCGACGGTATGCAGAGTCAGTTCGACAGCCTGCCGGCGGACAAGAAAATCATCGTGTACTGCTATACCGGACAGACTGCCGGGCAGACTGTAGCCGGTCTCCGCCTGCTGGGCTATGACGCCGTTTCACTCAAGAGTGGTATGGGTACCGGCGCGAATGCTCCCGGTGGTTGGTCTAACAAGGGTTATCCCGTAGTGACCGACTGATTCTGAAAAAGGGAAGCTTCCTGCTTCCCAAGGTTTTTCCGCATTTCCCGGGTGTTGTCCCGGGGGATGCGGATTTTTTTTACCTGTCCGGGCGGGGTTTCCTCTGGTGTTATTCCGTGAACCTGGAAAGACCAGGGCATACCGCTTGACCAGCCTGGAAAAATAGCGCACATTTTCCCTATGGATGAGAAAGAAAGATTGCGATGTGAAGCCAGGGCGGCGATTTTCAAGGCCCTGGGCCATCCGACACGACTCTATATCCTTGAGCGTCTCAGGGAAGCCCCTCACTGCGTGTGTGAGCTGACGGAACTGATCGGCGCCGACACTTCTACCGTTTCCAAGCACCTCACGGTTTTGCGGAGCGTGGGGCTTGTGCGGAGCGAGAAAAGCGGTACCACCGTATACTACAGCCTGTCCTGCGCCTGTTTGAAGCAGTTTCTTGAGGGAGCGGAGTCTCTATTGAAAATGAAGGCGGAGGCGGATTCGGCGGTACTGCGGAGTTCATGAACAGTATCCGGTAGTAGCCTGTAAAACTCCCGTAGATCAAACCCACCGCTGCAGTGGCGTCCTCCTTATGGAAAAAAAGGGGGTGGGGGGGGCAGGGG
>CAZJIN010000225.1:0-5265 GCA_964545955.1 uncultured Sediminispirochaeta sp. | reverse complement strand
TACTGTTCGCTATTTTCACTGTACCCATTGTGATTTGATTTTTATCGACCCGGAGTTGAGGCCGGAGGAGGATCGGGAGCGTGAACGCTATCTCGAGCATAACAATTCACGGAATGTTCCCAGATATGTTTCCTATCTGCGGGGTTACGCGGAGGAACCGCTGCTCCCGTATGTGACTTGAGGGTCGAGCATACTCGACTACGGGAGCGGTCCGGTCCCCGTGTTCGCGGAAGTTCTGAAAGGGCTTGGGTATCATGTGGATATGTACGATCCCTTTTTTGCCCCCACGAGGGAATGGGAAGGGCGTCTCTACGACGCGGTGACCGCGGTTGAGGTGGTAGAGCATTTTTTTAACCCGTCGTCGGAATTCCGTCGTCTCCGAGGGGTGCTTGTCCCCGGCGGTCACCTGGTGCTGCGAACTTTGCTTCACTACTCGGATCGGGAACGATTTGCCCGGTGGTGGTATCGCCAGGATCCCACCCACGTCTGTTTCTACTCGAACCGAAGTTTTCAGATGCTTGCCGATATGCTTGGCATGGAACTGCTCGATATTAAAGAGGGGCGCAGCGTGGTGCTGCGCGTCCCAGGTTGAATTTCTTTTTTAGCCCCTCATATTTTAAGGCATGGCCGTGGCGGCAATGCACGCTTCCGGCTGTAATGCTTCGGTGAGCATTCCGTTTTTCAGCATAAACTCGATATCATCCTGCAGAGTCACCAGGTCTTCGCCTTCAAGGGAATCGGTGAACTCCGTCCATTCGTAGAGCCGACGTGCTTCATCCACGCTGATTCCCTGCTCTACGGCTCCGATCTGCAGGGCTTCTTCAATGTTTTTTTCCATCCAATCCAGGGCTTCGCGATGGGTCGTCACATAGGCTTCTATCGCCTCAGGATGGGAATCTACAAAATCACCCCTCGCCGCGATGACAAGCTTCGGAGTGACCAGGCCCTCGGCGGTGGTTACTATATGGGCGCCGTTCTTTTCGGCGTTGATCACCAGGCTCCCGGCGAGAAGGGCCGCGTCTATTTGACCCGCGATCATGGCAGTCGAGGCCTGGGGTAGTGTCATCTGAAGAAACTCGACATCGTCCACGGACATTCCCTTTTTTTCCAACGCCGCCGCGAGGAGCTGATGGAGGACCGTACCCTTGGGTCCCGCCACGGTTTTTCCCTTGAGATCGACCACAGATTTGATCGCGGGGTCCTTCACCACGATCGAAAACATATGCACGGGTCTGCTGAAACCGGATACAATCCGCACATCATTCCCCGCCGATTTGGCGAGGAGCACCGATGTGGTATTCATCACGCCGCCGATATCGAGGGAGCCGGCGGCCATCGCCTGGGCCTGTTTCGAGCCGGATGTGATTTCATAGTAGTTCAGCTGTATTCCCTGTTTTTCGAAGGCCTCCGTAAGCATACCCTTTTCCTTCATCACTATTGATGGCAGATTGAAGGGTGACTTCACGTAGGATACGTTGATCTCCCTTAACCGGTCCTCCTGACTGCCCCCGGCGAAACACAGGGCCCCTGTACAAATGATCACAAGGGCGAGTAAGATTCTTTTTGTCATACAATTCTCCTTGATATTTTTTTATCCATACTGGTAAAGCGGGACGTTTCGAGAAACTATCGAAACGAGTACTTCCTTTTGTATGGAAATAAATTCATGGGTATTTTTATTTCTCGGATAAGGCAGTTGAACCGGCAGTTCTTTTCCAATCCTGCCGTCCTCCATCACAAGAACCCTTTTCCCCAGGGCTACCGCCTCTCCCACATCGTGGGTGACGAACACAATGGTGATTCCTCGTTGGAGATAGATGTGTACCAACTCCTGCTGCAGCCTGCTACGGTTCAGCGCGTCCAGAGCACCGAAGGGCTCATCCATCAGGAGCAATTCCGGCTGTCTGCAGAGCGCCCGTCCCAGGGCGATCCTCTGCTGCATACCGCCGGAGAGCTGCCACGGCAGGGCATTCCGGAAGGCGGTCAAACCGAGGATTTCCAGGGTTTCATCCAGGATTCTCCGCTTCACCCGTGAGTCTTTTTGATGCTTCAGGGCCAGGGCCATATTTTTTTCCGCGCTTTTTGAGGCTATGAGCCGGGGTTCTTGAAACACAATGCTCATCCGTCCGTGCATGCCTTGAAAACGGAGCCTCCCCTGGTCGGCTTTCACCAGACCGATTATGGTTTTGAGGAGCGTACTTTTCCCGCAGCCGCTATATCCCACGATGGATATGAAATCCCCTTCGGGTATATCCAGGCAGATACCGTTTAGGGCCCGGATGGACCGGCCGTCTAGGGTGAAGGTTTTTGAAATATTCTCAAGGCGACACCCCGTCATACCCTCTCACCTCCGATCCACGGGAACAGCCTGGATATGCACTTCATGGCGGCATAATCAATACAAAGGCCCAGTACACCGATACTGATGATGCCGATGAAAACCCTGTCGGTGCGAGCGAGTTCCTGCGCGTCCAATATCATGTAGCCCAGTCCGCTGGATGCGGCTATCATCTCCGCGCCGATCAGGGCCCTCCAGCTGTAGCCAAAGGCCAATCTCATACCGGTCAGAATTGACGGCATAGCCTCCTGAATGAGGATGTGAAAGATTTTTTCACGCCTGTTCAACTCCAGGGTTTCTCCCATCTCCAGCAATTCGGGGTCTACCTGTTCCAGTCCGTTCAGGGTATTGAGAAAAACCGGAAAAAAACTCGCCAGAATAATGAGCACCAGCTTGGACGCTTCCCCTATTCCAAACCAGAGGATGAGTAACGGCACCATTGAAAGGGGTGGGGTGCACCTCAAAAAATGGAGGGTGCCGGAAAATATTTCAGAGATAGCCCTGGAAAAATAAAAAAGCATGGCCAGGGGAAAGGCTATACCCAGGGTCAGGGTGAAACCGACGGCAACCCTTTTCATGGACATGTACACGTGGTGCTGCAGGGTCCCCTCGGCAATCAAGCTTATGAAGGCGTTTCCTATCTGCCCCGGACGCGGGATTAAGTAGGGATTGACCAGGTTCAGCCTGGAAATCACCAGATATGTGGTGAGAATGAAGAGGGGGAAAATCATCCGTGGGAGGATATGTTTTGCAGTCATCCTTCAGGCATCCCCGCCGAGACCGGCTTTGACTTTGCCGTAAGGCGTTCCAGACTCGGAACAGCTTTCCCTGTAGGCGTTGAGGGCCTCCGGGAAGGGTGAGAGAACCCGTTCTCCCAGTCCATGGGCGGCGGCTATAGCCAGGCCGTAGTTTGTGATGGGTACTCCGACCGATTGAGCCTGCTGAATACGATTGAGCATAGCCCGGCGGTTCAGCATACACCCTCCGCAATGGATGATGAGGCTGTATGTGCCCAGATCCTCCGGATAGTCCCTTCCAGCGGCTACGGTCCACTGAAGCCCGACACCGGTACAGGCTTCGATCCAGGCGGGTATTTTTACCCTGCCGATATCGTCCTCCATCGGATGGGGGGTGCAGGCTTCCGCCATGGGCACCGGGTGTCCCTCCCAGAGAGTATTGATCCTCCCCGCGCCCCGTGCCACGACGGACAGGTCTCCCTTGTAGCGGGCGAAGAGTATGGAAAAGGTGGTGGCGGGTACATTGTCCGGCGTCTCCCGTATCATGAAGTCAACCACTTGAGAGTCACAGACGACCAGGTCGGGTTCGGCCTTGAGGTTTTCCAATAGCCCGGGGTACCCTTCTTCCTTCACCACCGTTCCCGCCGCGCCCGCGTCCAGCAGGGCCCGCAGGGTCTGCACCTGGGGCAAAATCAGGCGTCCCTTGGGGGCCTCGATATCAATCGGGATGATCAGAACGGCATGGCCACCGGGGGGGACGAGGTCCTCCGCCAGTTCGGGGGCCTGTAAATAGTCGGAAGGGGCAAGCCTGATGAGGATCTCCTTGAGTTCCGTGATCTTTTTGTCCCGTGCGTCGAGATCGGTATTTGAGCAGAGCATTATGTGTGGCGTATATGTTTCAAGTGTATTGAGAAACTCGGGGTCAGGGACATTTTGATCAATCTTACTCACCACCACAAGAAGGGGGATGTCCCGGGACTTGCATTCGTCTATTGTTTTCTGTTCATACCCGGTCCAGCGAGGGGTCTCGACTACGAGGCAGACCAGGTCGCAGCGGTCCATGACCCGGGCGGATTTCCTGAGCCGCAGGCTTGCCAGATCGGTGGTGTCGTCCGATCCGGCGGTATCCATCAACACTACAGGACCAAGGGGAAGTAGTTCGATGGTTTTCTCCACCACGTCGGTGGTAGTCCCCGGAACCGGAGAAATGATGGATACGTCCTGCCCCGTGATATAATTCACAAAGCTGGATTTACCGGTATTTGTCCGTCCGACTATACCAATATGAAGTCGGAGAGATTTTGGTGTTCTATTCATGTAGAGCCTCCTGCAGGTTCAATCTTCCGGGTTTTAAGCTGTCTCCCCTTGAGAAATCCGCCTCTTTTCCGGCCATGTGTATCTGTTCGAGTGCTCGCAGGAGGGAATTGGGGCCTGTGGTGTGGTTTCTTCCGGAATGGGGATAAATATCGTAGAGTTCCGCGGTCCGGGGGGGTGTAAAATTGGGCATGATGACATTGGCCCCGGATATTAGACCCCGGTGTCGCCGGTCGGGCTGCGTGGCCGCCAGAGCCGAGGTGGCGGGAATATGGGCGTTTCCGGTAAGACAGCGGGCAAGGGCGAGAGCGGTACAGGTGAGATCGAGTGAACCCGCGGGGTGGGACTTGAGAGGAGTTGCGGGATGGGGGATAAAGGGACCTATGCTGATCATGTCAAAATCATTTCTTTGCAGAAATAAAAGATCCGCTGCTATCGATTCGATGCTTTATCCCGGAAGGCCGACAATGATACCGGAGCCCGTCTGGTATCCAAGCTCCTGCAACTGCTTTATGCACTCGATGCGGCGATCAAAATCCATGCCTGGATGAAGGGAGTGATAAAGTCCACGATCGGTGGTTTCTATCTTTAGCAGATAGCGGTCGGCTCCGGCCTGTCGCCACATCCTGTAGTGCGAGTACGGCCATTCACCAAAGGAGAGGGTGACGGCAATAGAGAAGCTCTGCTTGATCCTCTCGATGAGACGGGAGATCCATTCCGCGGGGAGCCCGGAATCTTCGCCCGACTGCAGGACTACGGTCTTTATTCCGTAGGAATACAGTTCCCCGACCGCTGATAGTATCTCCTCCATGCTCAAACGGAACCTTTGCAGACCTGTGTTTTTTCCGCGCAGTCCGCAGTAGCAACAGGTGTTTC
>CAZJIN010000224.1:0-5267 GCA_964545955.1 uncultured Sediminispirochaeta sp. | reverse complement strand
GAATTGCTGTCGTCGGCTGTGTATTTCGCAGCGGGCGGCTTTTTTTTTGCCCCGCGAAACGGGCGAAACGGGCGAAACGGGCACAACGGGCACAACGGGCGAAATCGTTCCGCCATACGGCACCAAAAATGAATCAGGTGAACCGAATATGTTTCATTACTATATAGCAAAAACATCAAATAAAGCCAAACTCTTTTTTACCGACGACTCCTTTCGCAAAAAACAGGGAAAAAATTGGCTTTAAACCCTTCAATGATTTGGTACGATTCTTGCATCTTAATATATATGGAAAAAATTAAATCAATTATCAACCTTGAGAGAATAACCTCCCTTCTTAGCGACCTTGTGAGCATAGAAAGTCCCTATTTTCACGAAGAAGAGATCATGAAATTCGTCTACACGTGGCTGGAGAAGGCGGGGTTGCCCGCATCGTTTCACAGGTATCATGAAAAAAAGATCACCAACTTCAAAGGAATGAATGTGGTGGGAGAACTGAAGGGACAGTACGACGGTCCCACTATTGTACTGAATGGACACCTCGACACGGTTGACCTCTGCGAGGGTTGGACGAAGGACCCTTACAAGGGGATCGTCGAAGACGGAAGACTCTATGGCCTTGGTGCCCTGGATATGAAATCCGGTGATACGGCTATCCTTCTGGCATTGGAAGCTTTTAAAGAGACTATAGGGGAGTTCAACGGCAGTATTCTGTATACATTTGTCAGCGACGAGGAGGGACCCTATGGGCTGGGAACCGATGCCCTGATCAGCGGCGGTCTCCTCCACGACGGGGATATCGCCATTGTTCCCGAACCCAGTGCCGGCTTCTGCGGAATCGAATTCCCCTGTCTGGGTTTGGGCGCCCGGGGAGGATGGAATTACAAGGTCACCGTGAGAGGACGCAGTTCCCACGCGGCCAACCCGGAGAAGGAAGACAATGCCGTCACCAAAGCGGCAAGGCTCATGCTGGCCCTGGAAGAATCGGAACCGCTCACCCATCCGAAAATGGGGCCGGGGGCGATCGCCATTATTCAGAGCGAGGGGGGAGGAGCTGCCTGTTCCATACCGGACACGGCCCAGTTCACCGTCTTCAGGCATGTGACCATCGGCGAGGAACAGTCCTTCCTTCGCAAGGAACTTGCAAGAGCGGCGGAAAAAGCGGGGATAGGCGACAGCTATACGATGGAATTCAGGGACGGTCCCAGTCCTGAAAGTGCCGGTTTTCAACCCTACATCACCTCCGAAAGCAATCCCTATACAAAAACCATTAAGGAGAGCATCGTCACCGTCACCGGGCGGCCCGCCAACATAGGTTATTTTTCAAGTATCGGTGACTTTAACTATCTCGGGACCCGGTCCCGACTTCCGACCTACGTGTTCGGTGCCGATGGTGAGAATTATCACGGTGCCGATGAATTTGTTGTGCTTGACACGGTCGTTCAGACGGCCCTGGTCATTTATGATTTTTTGGTAAGAACCCTGGTGAATTCATAAATCTATAAAAAGGAGAGTTATATGAACGAAGAAAACACTGGAAGCGAAGAGAGGATTCCCAGTTTTGGAGCATCGTTGTTTGTGCTGTTGTTCCTCTTTGTCGCTATGGCGATATCGGTGTTGTGGCTGAATATTCCAGTTCACGTCACACTGATATTGACCATCGTCGTTGCCGCCATTGTCGCTATGCGGGCGGGCTACACCTGGAAGGATGTCCAGGACGCCATGTTGTATGGCGCCGATCTGGCTATGTTGCCGATGTTGATTCTGATGATCATCGGTGTGGTTATTGGTACATGGGTTGCATCCGGAACCATTCAGACCCTCATCTACTACGGCTTGCTGATTCTAAGGCCTTCCTATTTTCTTGTTGCCGCTTCTATAATTGTAGGGTTGGCGTCAATGGCTACGGGAAGTTCCTACACCTCCGGCGGTACCGTTGGTGTAGCGATGATGGGGATTGGAATGGGACTGGGAGTTCCCCCCGCCATGACTGCGGGTGCTGTTATCAGCGGAGCAATTATTGGCGACAAGATGTCTCCCCTTTCTGATTCAACCAATCTTGCTTCAGCGGTAGGTGAAGCCGATTTGTTCGATCATATCAGGAGTATGATGTATACGACAGGACCGGCCTTTGGTCTTGCCCTGGTCCTTTATCTGGTGATGGGTTTTTTCGTAGTGGAAGGCTCCGCCGATACATCGCAGGTTGATATAATTCTGGTGACCTTGAAAGAAAACTATGCCATCAACCCCATCCTGCTCCTTCCGCCGATTCTGGTGATCGTTCTTGCAGTTCTGAAGTTCCCCTCACTGCCGACCATGATTATTGCGTCTCTTCTGGCTGCGGTTCTGGCGATGATTTACCAGGGTGCGACTATCACCTCCATCACCAACGTGATGAACTACGGATTTTCCGGTGACACCGGCAACGAAATGGTTGACGCTCTCGTCAGCAGGGGCGGTCTCCAGAGCATGATGTGGACCGTATCTCTGGGATTCGTTGGTGTCGGGCTGGGTGGTATTCTTGAGAAAACAAGAATGCTTGAAGCTTTCCTGGGCAAGTTGGCCAACTTGATCAAGAATACGGGCGGTTTGATCGCAACCACCGTTGTTTCGGCTATAATCCTGAACCTGGCGACTGCCAGTCAGTATATGGCAATTATTATCACCGGTAGGATGGTCATCCCTGAATACCGAAAGAAGAGGCTCCAGCCCAGGGTTCTTTCAAGGACATTGGAAGATTCAGGTACGGTTTTTTCTCCCATGGTTCCCTGGGGACTTTGTGGTGTGTTCTTTACCGGTGCCCTGGGTGTTCCCACGGTCGAGTATTTTCCTTTCGTCTTTCTGGCGATTCTCGTACCGATTATAGCGGTTATCTATGGTTTTACCGGAACCGCTGTCTGGTATGACAAGGAGGAAGAAGCAGAAGAAAAAATGGAGAGGGTCCTTCCCAAAACCTGATCTACAAGTAAGGTAATATGTTTCAGCCCCGTCCTTCCTTCCGAAGACGGGGCTTTTTAGGGTGTGCCCCCGGCGCCGTGCTGCCGGTTCTTGACGTCGGGTTGTCCCGTTGCCCCGGCTCAGTTCACCGACCGTTGACTGGATTTCTTGACATCCCTCGACTTGTCGGATACCCTTTTAAATAGGTAAATAGAGCAGTGTTGAGGTGCGTATGTCGGTTGATAGTTTTGGACCGGCATGGAAAAAACTTTATGAGTTGATAAACGATGTCGCCCGACAAAAAGATACTGCTTCCATGCTGGATGTCATTTCAGATCAGATAGATCCCCTGGTTCCCGCGGATCACGGTGTGGTGATCGCGGAGCTTATAGAGGGTCTTCCCTACTCACGGCGATGGCCGCCGTATACCGAGAGGCTGGCGCCGCTGTTTAATACCCACTACAACAGAACTGTTCCCGTAGCGTATGACTGGAGACATCATCGTCTCGGACCGGTTGATTGGCGTAAGTTTCCGAATTCGGAGTATGACAGTGATTTTAACCGTCCCCTCGGCATAGGACATACCCTGGGCATAGGTGTGTGCGGCGGGGAGCCCGGGTGCGAAATGGTGATTTCAATGCACCGTTCAAGGAGGGATTCTGGTTTCACCGATGAGGATGTGAGACTTATGAATCTGCTTCGAGAACCCTTTGAGAGAATTTACAGGATGCGAAGTGAATTGGATACGCTCGAGGACAGCGGGCTGTTTGAAGTGGAACGTGAATATGGTGCGCGCCGTTTGAGTCCCCGGGAGGCGGAGGTCGCCGGGTTACTCTGTCGTCGTCTTACTTTACGTGAGATAGCGGGACTACTCGGTATAAGTCCTCGTACAGTGGAACGACATGCCCTGCATATTTACCAGAAGTTGAACGTGTCCGGCCGACAGGAATTGACGGGTCTTATCGGGAATAACTAAAAACAGATTCTATCGTCATAAGGGAGAGCGTTTCGAACACATCGGCGCGTACGGTACCGAAGACCGACCGGGGGTTGCCCTCCTCCCGGGCTTCGAGCTCGACCTGTCGGAGGCTTTCCGGACAAAGGGCTGAGCTCAGCTTTAACATATCAGGCAAGGGAGAAGGCCCGGCAAAAAATCGTCCCCTTCAGGTACTTGCGATGGCGATTCCCAGGCTCAGCCACATTGCCAGGGTGTAGAGCATAAGTATCTTTGAGATGCTGGCCATGGAAGGTCCTTTGGTGGCCTGGGAGAAGCCGCGACGGTGGAGGGTTCGGTATTCCAGCCAGGCCGGGACTGCCGCCACGGCGACGAGGACGGAAGTGAGGGGTGGAAAGACCCCGCCCCCCGAAAAGACCCCGCCCTCCACGAAAGTACTGCTCGCTGCGAAGGCCCCTCTCTCAACGAACGGCCCGCCCCCCGTCAATCCCAGGCAAATTGCGGTGCCGAAACCGAGGAATCCAAGGATATAGACGGCAGCCTCGCCGGCTTTTTTTCCAAAAATGATGGAAAAGGTCCGGCGTCCGGCTTCCCTGTCCCCCTCAATGTCACAGGTGTTGTTCACCGTGAGGATGGAGGCGATCAGAAAGAACGAGGGCAGGCTCCCCAGCAATGCCCTGGACGGAAGGGTTTCGTACTCGGGGAGATATCCGGCCATCACGAACCAGGTGATCAGGAACAGGGCGGAGCCGAGGAATCCCCCGGCAAAGAGTTCTCCGAAGGGGGTGCGGGAGATCGGTCGTGGGCCTCCGGTATAGAGATAACCCACCGCCATGCACGCCCCCCCGGCGATGAGGACCTCCACACCGGTCAGCAGGGCGATGATCAGACCGAAAAATCCAGCCCCCGCGAAGAGGGCGGTAGCTGTGAGGAAGGCGGCGCCGGGGGCGACCCCTTCGTAGACCAGGACTTTTTCACGCTCCCTTTCGAAATCGGCGCGGTCAACCCCGCGTCGGTAGTCATAGTAAATATTGAAGGCGGTGGTGCCCATGTCCACCAGAAGTACGGCGACGGCCATGAGAGCTAATCGAAGGAGATCAAAACTCCCTGTCCAGTAGCGAGTGACGAGTACCGCGATGGAGAAGGTGGAGAGGGAGACGATTTTTGTACGAATCTCGACAATGCGTAGAAACTGTGAAAGGGTCATATCAAGTAGCTTACTAAAAAAATAATATTATTTCCAGCTCAATTAATGCACTATTTTATGGGGAAGAGAAGGAATAAATGAGGGGAAAGTTGTTTTTTTCGCTCAACCTGCTATAGTTTAAAGAGACGGGGGTTGTAATGAGAAACCATCTATTTATCGTGCTGTTGATTA
>CAZJIN010000223.1:0-5269 GCA_964545955.1 uncultured Sediminispirochaeta sp. | reverse complement strand
GTAGGCCTGAAATTCGTTTATCACCAGGTCCGTATCCTCGGTGTTGTACCATTTCCAGTCGAGAAAGAGCTTCCAGAACTGCTGTTCATCCCCGCTGAGACTGTGCCAGTACTCCTCCACCATCCGTCGATACTCGGGCGAGGCGAAGTAGAGACCATGATACCCCTCATGGGTCAGAAAAAGATAGCGTAGACGCTCACTGCTCTCCTGAGAGATGGACAGAATCCCACCTCCCCCGGGGGCGTATTCTCCGTCTTTCTCGATAAGAATCCCCCTCTCGAGAAGGATATCACGAAGCACATATTCCTCCTGGTTGAGGGGAAACCGTTGCTCCTTCGCCGTTTCAAAAAAGCGGGCCAGATCTGCCGATCGATAGTCGTGGGCATTCCAGCCGTGAAGTGGTTCTATCACCGTGTTGGTGAGAAGATTGCCGGCGCTCCATTTTTTTTCAACAAAAAAGGAGAGCCTCTTCAAAAAAGCCGACTGGACGGCATAATCACGAAAATCGAAGATGAGAATATTTGAAAAAAGGTTCCATTCGAAGAGTTCCCAGTCACTCCTGCGCCAGGCCTTCGTGGAATACCGCAGCAGAACCCCCGGATCGACGGGAATCGGTTCCGGGGTATCCCGGGCGTAGAGGGAATAAGGACGAACCGATACCCGTCGCACCTCGAAACCGGGGGGGAGTGCCTGCAGGGTAAATCTTTCCGGGATAAATTCCAGGTCCTTTGAATAAAAATGCACTGTGTGGTCCCCTTCCCTGGGGAGAAGTCTATAGGGGGACTTCTGATCCCGGCCATGGAGGGTAAATTCTACCGTCGGAAGGGTTTCCCCGTCACTGCCGAAGGTCGCGGGGAGCAGTTCCGGATTGAAGCGATACTCGAGGGAATACCCATACTGCCGCAACACGGGAACAGACTCATCGTAGTCCCTGGGTGAAGGCAGGTAGAAGTCGGTTATTTTTTTCATCCCGTTCCGTTGAAGGCCTATTGAAAGAAGTCTGAAACCGGGAGCTTCTTCCCCGGAAGCACGGAACTGGAAAAACCTGAGTGGCCCGAAACCGAGGGGTAGAACCATCGCCATCGGCTCGCCTCCCGTGGCCGGCAGGGAGTATTCGACAACGGGGAGGTCCTCTCTTTTTTCCTTCCCCTCTCCAGGGTTCCCCCCCCCGCTCCGGACCTCACCTACAACGGGAAGCTCCGAGGTATAGGCTATATAAAAGCCAATCGCACCTTCCCCCTCCAGGCCATCGCCTTCCTCGGGGTAGACTACCGAGTATTCGGAACTCGCGAAACCGTCCTCATTCCGGACCAGAACCCCTTCAAAATCCGCTTCCACATCCGGTTTTTCCTTCAACCGCAGCCTGCCCGCAGGGCGAAAAACCCCTCCGGAATCTTCCGTTTGTTCGAATACTTGCAGTTCAAAGGACTCAACCGGACCGGTATCACATCCGGTGTACGTCAACAGGGAAATCAGAATTCCAATACTCAATACTATCGATAAAAAAAAGTGACTTCTCTTCATGCCTCGCAATTCCTATCGCAGGTTGACCACACTTCTGGTCAAAAGCTCCGCTATTTCCTGCTTTCTCGAGTGGTTGAACTCGGGGTCGTCCCTCAATATGCTATAGAAGCGCCCCTTGAAGTTCTCAGGAAGGACCTTCAACCCAAGGGTTTGTTCAAAAAGGAGCCTCCCCGAAGGTTCGAACCTCCGGTTCACCGCAAAGAGCATACTGCACATGCTTTTGACAAAACCCGTGAGGGAAATATGGTAAAAAAGATCGTCCCCCCGGACAACCGCCGACTTCAAGTCTGTCAGATAGTGTTCCGCTGCTGAATAAAAGGACTCCCGGAGGGCTTCCCAGAACCCCTCCGGCAGACGTGTCAGCTCATCACGAATCCCCTCCAGCCATTCGCCGCGGCTGAAAAGCACATGGCCCTGCTGAATACGGAAAAACATGTAAGTCCCGGTCTGACGGAATGCCCAGAGGTTGTCCTCGAGGTTGTGAAGGAGATGTTCCACCCTTTTCGTATGTTTGTACTCTATCCGGACCGGAAGGTCTTCCATAAAAAACCGGTCCTTCTTACAGTATGAGGAGGTCTCGAAACCCCCGGCGTCTTCAAAAAGGAGCTGCCGCTCCCGGGATTCGGGTAGCGCTCCGTTGTAATACACATCAAGACTCATAAAAAAATACGGATCGTGAATATCACTCTCCGCGGAAATATGCAGGGTTATTGCCTCAATACTCTCAACAGCTTTGAATCTCTCCACAATACTGTTTGAAATCCGTTCAACCTTTCTCTTCATATATTCTATCCCTCTCCATTTGACCAATGTACTCAATTGTGTCATCTTTTTCAAACTATGTTGAATCAAATTCGGCTTCTGGCCCTTGTCCCGAACCAGCATACCGGACTCATCCTTCAGGAGCTCAGGCAATCCCTCTACCGTGAAACCGGCTGCGCCTCCGCCCTCGCCTTTGAGCCGGTCATACCCCTCACCAGTGTATCCTATGTTCCGGAAAAACACAAAGTAATACGCCTCCTCACCCCTCCCGAGACATCCGCGGCAACAGTGCCGACCTTCAGCTCCAAAGATTTCCAGATCTCCGGGGGCCATATTTTTCTCGATACCGATCAGGCTCCTTTGATAAAGGAGCTTCAAACCGCGTTAAGGACATTGGATTCCGTGACTCCCCCTGTTCTCCTCCCCTTTCCTTTGTATCCGGGGCTCTTCTTTTCCCAGGCCGAAAAGTCCCTCCTTCCCCCTCTTTCCCCTCCTTCAGAACCGATAAAGTGGAGTTCCAACCGTATCGGCCTGTACGAATTTGCTTTTAATGCAAAAAAAGAGAGGTGGTGGGACGGTATTGAATGGAGTCTGGTTTGGGATTTTCCCTTCAGGATATGGAAAAAAGATGGCCCCCTGGCTGCAACTCGGCCCGGATAGAAAGGGCTACCTAGGGAAAAATCGGAAGATCAATCGACGGTCTTCAAATGCATCACCCGGTTGCGTCCACTCTCCTTCGCCGCATACATTGCCTCATCTGCACCGCCGCTCAATTCACCCGGTGTAGTTACCTCCGGGTAGGAGGCAATGCCGCAGGAGAAAGTCACCTGAAAAGTCTCTTTTTCCGCGTGATGAATCACCCGGGAAAAATTGTCCCGAATTTCGTCCATTATCGTGAAAGCCTGGTCGGCATCGGTGTTTAACAGGATGACCCCGAACTCCTCTCCTCCGTACCGACCTATTATATCGGTACGCCTCAGACGGTCCTGCAGAATTCGCGCGAGGGACTTCAGCACCCTGTCGCCGGTGAGATGACCGTAGGTGTCGTTTACCAGTTTGAAATGGTCAGCGTCGATCATGGCGAAACTCAGGGGCATCTCGGTCCGCTCACACCGTATCACCTCCCTGGTGAGCTGTTCCTTCAAGTTTGAATGGTTCAAAAGACCCGTAAGGGAGTCCCTCTCCATAAAGTACCTTAAGCTGCGGTACCGTTCCACCCTCAGTTTGACAATAGCCACCAGGTTCTCCGCCTGAATCGGCTTTGCAAGAAAATCATCCCCCCCCTGCTTGATCGCCTCCAGCTGTTTGTCCCGGGATTTTTCAAAAGTAAGGTAGACGATCGGCATGGTGATGAAGGCTTCATGCTGCCGAAGGAGGCGGGTCAGTTCTACCCCATTGCACCCGGGCATATAAATATCCATCAGGATCAGGTCCGGCTTCGATTCCACCAGGATGCTGAGCACCTTCATGGGATCTGAAGCCACCGATGTGATCATCCCCGCCTGCTGCAGAATAAGGGCGTAGTATGCCACCTGCTCCTGGTCGTCATCCACAATCAACACATGGTACGGTTTATCTTCGTTCTTCGCCTGCAGGGCATCGAGCTTGTCGGTGAGCCTTCCGATATCGAGGGGCAGCACAAAAAAAGCATCCCCTCCGCTTCTGATCGCCTTGAGCCTTAGGTCAAAATTATCCTCATCGGAGAGAAAAATTATATAGCAAGCTTCCGGGTTGTCGGAATAATACCCTCTGAGAATCTCCTCCATGTCAGGTTGTTTTGAAAAAACCTCGGTATAAATAAAAATGATAGCCGGTCTGGAAGCGCAGAGAAGCCCCTCAATCTCGTGAAAGTTTTCCACCGAATTCACAGTATAGCCGTAGAAACCCAACTGCCGGGTCAACTGCAGCTTCAAGTCCTCCGGTAAGCCGTAAAGATACAGGTTTTTGTCATATGCCTCAACTGTGTTCTTCCGGCCTTCTTCCTGCTCAACAGCCTCGGGTTCGTAAAGCTCCTGAAGCTCTTCAACCGCTGAGCCGTCCTCACCTTCCTGATTAAGATAATCCAGATACCACTCTATCCGCTCCCATTCATCCCCATTGGGAAACTTCGGTTTCTCGATAAAATCGTCAAGATACAACTCGAATTCCTTCGCTTTATCCGAAAGCCGATCGTGACCGAAGGTTGCCGCCGACCCCGCGAGTTTGTGCACCATCAACCTGAAATTTTTCATATCCCTAGTATCGGAGCTATTTTTAATAATGGTTAGTTCAATTTCGAGTTCCCTCAGGCGCCCCGGCAACTGCCGGGTAAAATCCTCCGCAAGCAGTGCAAGTTGTCTCTTGATATTGTCAGACAGCTCCATCAGAACCCCTTATTCATCACGATACCTACAATTATAAAGTAGTACCTTGCAAAGTCAATATAAAAAATTTCGTGAGCTCGTCACGCGCGCGGCACGAGCTCGCGGAAAGGATGAGAAGGTCACTCCCAGGACCCAGAACAGGCCAAAAAGGGCCGCGACTCGAAATACGCAACCCTTCTTGACCAAGCAACCGTATCTATTTATACTTCAGTACGTTTTCGGGATGTAGCCTAGTGGCTAAGGCGCCTGCTTTGGGAGCAGGAAATCGGAGGTTCGAATCCTCTCATCCCGATGTACCTGATGCGTCCATAGCTCAGCTGGATAGAGCAACGGCCTTCTAAGCCGTAGGTCGCCCGTTCGAGTCGGGCTGGACGTAAAAAGCGAGAATTAACCGAAAGGTTGGTTTTTAGGGAAGGATTTTTTCACCCTTCTGTACTACCATTTGTGAAAATCCGGAACGATCGTGTGCTGAATCAATTATTATTGGTTCTACCATAAGTAAATCCAATGACCGTCTCAACTTTTGCAATTGTTTTTCCAGCTGAAGGATATTCCGTGGTTCATGCTCCAGTTCCAGGGCAATATCTATATCGCTAGTGGATTTTGGAGTCCCGTATACC
>CAZJIN010000222.1:0-5287 GCA_964545955.1 uncultured Sediminispirochaeta sp. | reverse complement strand
ATTTTTCGATGAGGCAATTCTTTTTTTGGGTTAGATTTTTGATGAGTCAACGCGCCCCCTTTTATAAATACCCTCAATCTGATACTCTCCTTTCACCCAACTAGAAAGGAACCTATGAGCGTTCGCATCCTTTACATCGGAGAAATAGTCGGCAAGGCCGGGGTATTCTGTATCAAACAGGCCCTCGGCGATCTGAAGGCGGAACACCACATTGACTTCGTCATCGCCAACGGGGAAGGTGCGACCGGAGGATTCGGCATTGGCAAGAACCACTCCATATACCTTCACAAGCTCGGCGTCGACGTTATCACCGGTGGTGAAAAGATTTACTTCAAAAAAGACATGGTACCCCATATCGGCAAAGCCCCCTATATCCTCCGTCCGGCCAACTACCCGCCGGGGAATCCCGGCCGCGGCTGGAGGGTCTTCCAGGGGGGGAACCACAAAATAGGGGTCATCTGCCTCCTCGGGCAGGCCGGTTTCAATCGGGTGCACCTCAGCAATCCCTTTACCTTCCTGCCGGAACTGGTCGCCCTGGTGAAAGAAGAAACCAATATCGTGGTTCTTGATTTTCACGCTACCACTACCGCTGAGAAATACTCCATGTTCCATTATGCCGACGGGACCGTATCCGCCGTGATTGGGAGTCATAACAAAGTGCTCACCTCGGATGAACATATCAAACCGAAGGGTACCGCGGTGATCTGCGATACCGGACGTACCGGCAGCTTCATGAGCATAGGAGGACTTGATCCGGAGATTGAAATCAATAAGTTTCTCACCGGGATCCCCGAGCGCTCCAAGGAATACTGGAATTCACTTGAACTTCAGGGAGTTCTTCTAGATATTAATGATGATGGGACCGCCGAAAAAATCGAACGCCTAAAGCTTCCGGTCCATGGAGAACAGAGTGAAGGAAATCGGAACGATCAATAAGATCGAGGGAAAAAATATTTTTCTCACCTGTGGAAATACCGCTGCCTGTGAAAGCTGCGCGGCCGGTGCCTTCTGCAAGACAAAAGGCCGTGATATTATAGCCTTGAACCCCCAGCAGCTTTCTCTATCCACGGGAGATCAGGTGGAATTTTTCCTGCCCCCCGGCAGGACTATCTTTGCAGGTTTTTCAGTGCTGATTTTCCCCCTGCTCACCTTCGTCGCGGGCTTTCTCCTGTGCTCTTCACTCCTCCCCGAAAGCGGTGAAGGGATTCGTACCCTGTGCGGTATCGGGGGGCTTATTCTTGGATTTCTACTGAGTTCTCTGTACAACAAAGCCTTGAAAGATCGCAACTACCCCGAGATAACCCGCAAAATAGACCCCTCAGGCAGCTGAAATCACCCATCCGAGCTCACGCCCACGCACAAGCACACGCCCACCCCCACCCACGGACGCGCATACGGGCACGCAAAATCATACGGGTACGCAAGGACTTGTGTTCGCACGGGCTCGTGCTCGCCTTGACCCGAGGTTCAGACCGGCTTCAACAGTTCTCCCGGGCAAGTCGGTTGATGGTATCGGCCATTTCATCGAGGGAGATGATATACTGAATATGCCCCTTCTCCGCGGCCACCCTGGGCATGCCGTAGACGATGCTTGATTCGCTATCCTGGCCGATGGTGATACCCCCCTTCCGGTGAATGGAACCAATCTCCTGCGCCCCGTCCCGACCCATTCCTGTCATGATCACCGCCATGCAGCGACCACCATACTGCCTGGCAACTGAGGAAAAGAGTACATCCGCCGAAGGACGATGACCGTTCACCAGGTCCGTCTGATTGAGTCGGACAACCCCCGCGAGCCGTCTTTTTTCCACTTCAATATGGTAGTCTCCCGGACAAATGAGGATTCTCCCGGGCTTCAAAAGATCTCCATCGGAAGCCTCCTTGACCTCCAGAGGGGAAACGCGATCGAGGCTTTTTGCGAATTCCGCGGTGAAGCCCGCCGGCATATGCTGGACCACGACCACGGGTACGGGAAAGGCAGAATCGATCCGCGCGAACACCTGTCGAAGCGCGTTCGGACCGCCGGTGGAAATCCCAAGGGCCATCACCTCAACGGGACCGGCATCTTCCCGCGATACGGGAGACGCAGCCGGCTCGACCTTGATCTTCACGGGAGCGGCAACTCCACCCACGTCGGCGCCCTGCCCCCTCCCTTTAGAGGAGCCCCTCCCTTCAGAGGGAGCACCTCTTGGGGCTTCTAATTTCACCTCTTTTGAGGTACCGCTTCCCGGAGCGTTTACCGCGGTTGTGGAGTCGCGGTTTCCCGCATCTCCGCGGCTTTTCCGGTATTTTAGACCATAGGCGCACAGCATCTCCCCCAGGTTTTTTTCCACCACATGAATATCTTCACTCACCGAACCCGATGGTTTTGTAATAAAGTCGGAAGCTCCCAGGGATAGGGCCTCCATCGTAATTCGGGCACCCCGCTTCGCGATGGAAGAAAGAATGAGAACGGGGACCTCGATTCCGAGCCTTTTTCGTTCCTTGAGAAACTCAATCCCGTTCATCTCCGGCATTTCCAGATCAAGAACGATCACATCGGGATCCAGACGGGAAATTTTCTGCAGCAGAAACCTGCCGTTCATGGCTTTCCCGGCCAGGCGGAGCCCCTCGCTGTTCTCCACCATTTTTCCGACGAGATTGCGCATCAGCGCCGAATCATCACAAATAACTACGGATACCTTGTCGTCACCCACAGGCCTTTTCCCTCATTTATTCAGTGAACTTCCTGTAAATAACCGCCCAGTCGGTTTTCAGGAACTCAAATTGTGTCTTCATACCGAACAGAGACTCGGAATGCCCGATAAAAAGGTAAGAATGGTTGTTCAATGCCCCGTAGAATTTTTCAATTACATTCTTCTGGGCGACTTCGTCAAAATAGATAATCACATTTCTACAAAAAACGGTATCGAGGTTTCGCTGACCACTGTCATTCTTGAGATTGTGATAGTCAAAGGTCACCATCTGCTTGATTTCATCTTTCACCTGGTATCCGCTGTTTCTCTTCTCAAAAAACCTTTGAAGATACTTTTCGGGAATACCGTTTACCTTGTTCTCCGGATAGAACCCCTCTTTGGCCGTCATCAACGACTTGAGACTGAGGTCTGAAGCGGTAACCTCAACCTTTATATCCGAAGGGACCCGGTCTTTCAGTACCATGGCGAGGGAATAGGGCTCCTCCCCTGTAGAACATCCCGCGCTCCACACTCGCAAAGAATTTTGTCCAACCTCATGCTTGTACTTGACCAGTTCGGGGATCACGTAGTTCTCAAAGGTCTGAAAATGCATGGCGTTTCGAAAGAAACGGGTCAGATTAGTGGTGACGGTATCGAGGAGCGTCTTCATTTCGACCTTGTCCGACACTATCTTGCGATGGTATTCTCCGGCGGAACCGAGTCCTGATTTGCGAAGCCGTTCCTTGAGTCTGCTTTCCAGGATCGACCTGTTGGATTCTGAAAAGTGTATCCCGCTTTCATTGTAAATGAGATCACGAAATTGTTTGAATTCAGTTTCACTTAAATATCTATCCATTACCAGATTAAAGTCTATGGGGGCCATACCCCACTGTCAATAGAGGAAAAAGAATGTTCGAAAATGTTTTTTCCCTGGAACGTGATATATTAATGTGTATATGAAACAGCACATGCACCAATATCAGGTTCGGGGACTGGCCCTTCATGAGGCAACCCGGAGTCCCTTTCTGGTTCTTGAAGATGTGGAGGGGGGAGACACCATTACCATTCAAATCGGCCCTTCTGAGGCCGGGACCCTCCTTCTCACGATCACCGATACGATACCGGTGGTCCCACAGCCCAATGATGTTCTGGCAGACCTGTTTGAACAACACCATTTCCAGGCTGAATATATCACTATCCAGCACCTCGGAAGTCCCCAATCCTACGCGGTACTCCACTACCGCAGCGTCATGAAAAAGCACTTCCATACAAACCTTCAACCAGCCTACGGCATCGCCCTTGCCTTGCGTTTTGATATTCCAATTTTTCTGAGCCCCGAGGCAATCGTCACCGGTACCATCAACAATCCCCTGTTTGATTTCGACCGGAGCACCGCCGAAGAGTTTCTCTATATCAGCAATTCCTGAAAGAGCTCGAAGTACCAGGGGCACCAAGCGGGAATTGCGCATTTTTTACGAGTGTTCTATAATCCACCTACATGAAGAAATACATATTCGTAACCGGCGGAGTGTGCTCCAGCCTGGGCAAGGGTATTGCCGCGACATCCATTGGGAATCTGCTTGAGAGCCGGGGCCTTGAAATCCGGATGGTCAAGATCGACCCTTACATCAATGTCGACGCCGGAACCATGAGCCCGTATCAGCATGGAGAGGTCTATGTCACCGACGACGGCGCGGAGACGGACCTCGATCTGGGGAATTATGCCCGTTTTACCAACGCCCCCCTCGGCAAGGTGAATTCCATCACCACGGGACAGGTGTACCAGGAAGTCATCAAGCGTGAGAGGGAGGGGCGCTACCTCGGCCGAACCGTCCAGGTTATCCCCCACATCACCGATGAGATTAAGCGCCGGATTTTCATGGCGGGACAGGACCCCGAGGTCAACGTGACTATCATTGAGGTGGGGGGAACCGTCGGAGACATCGAATCTTTTCCCTTTCTGGAGGCCGCCCGCCACCTGATCCTCGAGCTGGGCAAAGAACAGGTCCTCTTCGTGCACCTCACCCTCCTTCCTGAAGTCGCCGGGGGGGAACTGAAAACAAAGCCCACCCAGCATTCGGTGAAGGAGCTTCGCGCTATTGGAATACAACCGGACATCCTGGTCTGCCGGGCCCCATATATTCTCGAGCAGGATGTAGTGCGCAAGATTTCCCTCTTCACCAATGTCGAGAAAAGGGCGGTGATATCCGCGTATGATGTGAAGAGTACGATCTACGAAATACCCCTGATCTTTCACGAACAACAACTCGATGAGATCGTGCTGGAAAAACTTCAGATGAAAAGCAAAAAAGCGGATCTATCCCGTTGGACCGGAATGGTTGAGACCCTTAAGGGTACGAAACAAACCGTCTCCATCGGAATAGTGGGAAAATACATCGATCTCCACGATTCCTACAAATCTATCTATGAAGCCCTCTGTCACGGAGGGATCGCCCACAAAGTACGGGTTGAACTTAAAAAAATTGACTCCGAGCTCCTTGAAGGGGACCACCGTCCCGCTGACCTGCTGAACGGGGTCGACGCGATACTTATCCCCGGAGGTTTCGGTCAACGGGGAATCGAGGGGATGATCAGGGCCGCCCAATATGCCA
>CAZJIN010000221.1:0-5294 GCA_964545955.1 uncultured Sediminispirochaeta sp. | reverse complement strand
CAGGGCCGGACTCCGCACAAGCGTGCGAAGTTCTTCTATATTCTCCCTGGCTGTAGCAGGATTGTTGTTCTCAATTGCCGATTCTATGGCCAGGTAGAGGTTGTTTATCTGTTCACGGTAGAGTTCTTCTTTTTTTCGGACCTCTTCGAGCTGACTCAGCTCCTCCTGGGCTTCGGAAGATTCTCTGGCCAACTTCTCCGTTTCACGCTGGAATTGACGGCGCAGTTCTTCTTCCCGCTGTTGCGCGTCCTCCAGCAGTTGTTGCCGTTCCCTGTTTGCCTCATTGAGGATTTTTTCGGCAGTGGCCTTTGCTTCGACAAGTTCCCGCTCTTTTTCCTGTAGTTGCTTCAGGGATTCCTCTTTATACTCTTCGAGGGCGGCCTGGTATTCCTGTCTTTGTTGAGATTGGAAGCTTTCCAACCGGCTTTCCAATTCCCCCTGACTGATTCCCTCGGATTCCAGACGGGCCCGTTCCTGCTCCAGGGCCATCTGGAACTGTTGCTTCAACTCCTCTTCCTTGCCGGCGATCTGTTGTTCTATATTTTCCTGGAGGCTTTGTCTTTCCTGTTCGATTTTTGTCAGGTCATCGCGGATTTTTGATATTTCCGCTTCCTTTGCCTTGAGTTTTTTTTCGGATTCTTTTTTTACTTCTTCCAGAATTTTACCTTCGGCGCTCTCCAACTGGTTTTTTTCAGTGGTTAGCTCCTCAACCCTCTGGTTAAAATAAAAGTTGGACAGGTAGATCCCCGCGGATATCAGTAGAACAGCCAGTATATTCACCACGAGAGGAAAAACCGCCCCCTTCTTTTCGGGGGTGAGCCGTCCCATCGAACCCATGGTGCTGCTTTTCGCCGCATCATCGATCTGTCTGGTGATAGCAAGACGTTCCTCCTCCGATAAGCCTTCAATTTCGACGGGAATGGTGTCTCCGTAGTCCTGCGGCTTCGGTGAGTTTTGGATAGGGGAGGGACTGCTCACAGTGATGTGCTCCTTTTCTACTTATATTACGTGTGTCGACAGAATGGGGGAAAAAGTTTATATATTGAGAATCTCAGGTGTTTCAAAAATAGCTTTTTGAAAGAACCTTAAGTGAACCTTTTTTTAACCGATTATTATAACGAGTCTTTTCGGTGGAGATTGTTATCTTGAGAATATCCGGACTGAACAGAAAAAGAAGAGCATAGCTGTGAAGATACGTGCGAAAATCGTTTTTGTGGTGGTTCCCATACTTATGACTTCCCTTATTATCACGGGAGTAGTCTCCTCTTTCTCCGCCCGTAGCGGAATGACGCGAATTGCCATGGAGTTTCTAGGTTTCAAGGCGGACGAACTGGAGAACTACGCCTACAGTCAGTGGAACCTCCTGGAACAAAATAATCTCCAGGAGGATCCCAGGTATATCGAAGTCGCGAAAAACGCGGTTGCTTCCTACGCGAACTCAATTATCCGCAGTGATACGGAGATTATTCTGGCCCTTGACGGTGATGCGGGTGTTGCGATGTCCACCGCCGAGGTTGATTTCTCGGTAGTGGAAAAGGCGAGGATCTACCGCAATATACACAAGAAAAGCGCGGGGTGGATTTCCCTGACCATGGGAGGGGTATCCCGGGTCGGGCAATCCTTCCATTTCGAACCCTTCGGATGGTATGTCCTTGTCACCGAGAGTAACGATGCCTTCTACCTGGAGGCGGACCAGATCATCGTAAATACCGCCTACGTCTTGGGCGGTTCAATCCTGGTCTCGCTCATTCTACTTTTTTTGTTTTCCGGGTATCTTACCCGTCCTCTTCGGTCGGTCGCGTCGGGGATGCGTCATATCATGGAAACCAACGACCTGTCAAAACGCGTCCCGGTGGAATACAACGATGAAATTGGTGTGCTTGCCCACACCTTCAATATGATGAGCGGGGAGCTCGAACGGGCCTACAATCAGATCAAGGAATTTGCCTTCAAAGCTGTTTTGGCGCAGAAGAATGAACACAAGGTGCGGAACATTTTTCAAAAATATGTGCCCAAAGATGTGATCGACACGATTTTTATGAATCCCGAACAGATGCTGGTGGGGGACAACCGCGTTGTGGCTATTCTTTTTTCGGATATCAGAAGCTTTACCACCATTTCCGAAGGATTTATGCCGGACGAGCTGGTCTTGGCCCTCAATCGATATTTTGAACTGATGGTGGACATTATCATCGGCCATGGCGGGGTTATTGATAAATACATCGGAGACGCAATCATGGCATTCTTCGGCGCGCCGGTGAAGCATGAGGACGATGCCTATCAGGCCCTCCTGGCGGCGCTTGAGATGCAGGAAACCCTACGGGAATTCAACAAAGAGCAGGAAAAGGCGGGAAAACCCAGTTTTATCACCGGAATCGGCATAAACTACGGGGTCGTGACGGTGGGGAATATCGGTTCTGAAAAAAAAATGGACTACACCATCATCGGTGATATGGTGAATCTCGGGTCCAGGCTTGAGGGCCTTACAAAGCCGTACCATCAGGATGTGATTTTCTCGGAGAGCGTCTACCGGAAGGTAAGGGACCACCTCCGCTGCCGTCTGGTTGACAAAGTGGTGGTCAAGGGCAAGACGAAGGGTGAAAATATCTACACCGCCATAAAATCCCCCTCTCCCCGCCAGACGAAGGCCTTGGCGTATCACCACGCTGGGCTGAAACATTATTATGCCCGTCGCTTTCAGCACGCCCTTCGCTATTTCCTGGCGGTCGGTAAACTGCTGCCCGGGGACTCGCTCGCGGGACTCTACATTGAACGTTGCAGGAAATACATCAGCTCTCCTCCTCCCGAAGACTGGATAGGCGTTGAGGTGCTCACCTCGAAATAGGACCAATCTCAGAATTCTCGTTCTTGCATTTATTATCTTATCCCACTACACTCATTGTTGATTCATCTATAAGAAACCCGATTGAAGTCGGGCTGAGGTTGGAGGGGAATATGCCGGACAGACAGGATTATAGTGTACCGTCACTTGGGAAGAGGAAAGTCCCGTCACCGATCAAGATGTCCACCGAGGAGGGGGACAGCTTTGCCAACTACGTGACCGACAGAGAAAAAATTCTCTACAATATCGAAGGGACGGTTACGGAGGAGGAGACGGTCTGTTTTGATTCCCACAAACTTCTGGAAAAGGCAGGACCCCGTGAAAAGATTTACTTCAACCCGAAACATGTACATGCCGCCATAGTTACCTGCGGGGGTCTGTGCCCGGGCTTGAACAACGTGCTGCGGGCAGTGGTCCGCTGTCTCTGGTTTCGCTACAAAATACGTCGTATCACCGGGATTCAGAACGGCTATCGCGGGTTTCTGCCGGAGACGGGGTTCGAGCCGATAGAACTGGACCCTGAAATTGTGGACGATATTCAAACCAAGGGCGGTACGATTCTCAAATCCGCCCGGGGCGGCGGCGATAGGGTTGAGGAAATCGCCGATGCAGTTGAGCGTATGAATATCAGTATTCTTTTCACCATCGGGGGGGACGGAACACAACGGGGCGCACTGGAAATAGCGGAGGAACTGGAAAAACGGGGCTTGAAAATCTCGGTTATAGGAATTCCTAAGACTATCGACAACGATCTCTATTTTATTCAGCGCTCCTTCGGTTTCGAAACCGCAGTGTCCGAGGCGGTGAAGGCGGTTTCCGGTGCCCACACTGAGGCCCACGATACGATAAACGGTATAGGAATGGTCAAGCTCATGGGACGGGAGTCGGGCTTTATCGCAGCCCACACGTCTCTCGCGATGGGAGATGTGAATTTCTGTCTCATCCCGGAGAGCGAATTCGACCTGGAGGGGGAGAACGGCCTCTTCGTACACCTCAAAAAGAGACTGGCCGAACGGAACCACGCCGTAATCATTGCTGCCGAAGGGGCGGGGCAGAAACTCATGGAGACCCCCGGTGAGCAGGATCTGTCCGGAAATAAACGTCTGGGAGATATCGGGTTTTTTCTAAAAGAAAAGATAATGGCCTATTTTAATAAAGAGGGCATCGAAGTAAACATCAAGTATATCGATCCGAGTTATATGATAAGGAGTGCTCCCGCGAATCCCAACGATTCGATCTACTGTTCGAGGCTGGGTGCCCACGCGGTGCACGCGGCGGTGGCGGGAAAGACCAAGACGCTGATCAGCATGGTCCACGGAACCTTTGTCCATGTGCCCATGAGGGTGGCTGTATCAAAGCGCCGGTATGTCGATATTGAAGGTAGCCTTTGGAGGGACGTTCTTGAAAATACACGACAGCCCGCGTCGATGAAGAACACCACCAGGACAGATAGGGGAATTTCGAGAAAGAATAATTAGTTCAGGCGCTTTCAAAATGATTATTTTGAAAGAACCTCAGTTTTGTAACAATAAATACATATCTGGGACAATATAAATGAAGTTTTTCACTTCTAAACTCTCTTTGCATGTTCCCGGCACTTCTTAAGGTAAAATCTTAAAAAAAATGTGAAAAGACTCTTGATTGGTGTTGACAGTATTTGTCCAATTTGTTAATTTGTTCAGGAAAATCAAAACGCCGGAATATTTAATATTTTTTCGTTTTTAGATATTCTTTACTAATAAAAACAGTTTCTATGTAACCATTATCAGCTAGAATGGTTTTCTTTGTGAAGAGCATGGAAGCTTTTTTTCATCGACCTCCTTTTTTTTTATACCCTCAGGGTTTTGTACCTCCTTTTCCCTGAGGGTCTTTTTTGCTCTTTATTTTTCCGGGGCTGCCTCGTTGGGGCAGCCCCTTTTTGTTTGCCCAGCGAAGCGGGCACACCCGTCAGGTTTCGTATATTTACAGACCTAGTATTTTCGCGAATTCCTGAAGCGCGAGGTCCTCGGATTCTCCCTTGAGAAGCTGTGTGGTGAGTATCTTTCCCAGCTGTACCCCTTCCTGATCAAAGGAATTCACGTTCCATACAAAACCCTGAAACATCACTTTGTTTTCGAAGTGGGCAAGGAGGGCCCCCACTGCTTCCGGGGAGAGCTCGGACCCATGGATCAGGCTGGAGGGATGTTCTCCGGGGAAATTCCTGTTCAGGTTTGAATTCGGTTTGCCCTTTGCAAACGCGATAATCTGTGCCGCCAGATTGGCATTCAGCTTCTGCCTGCTGCTGAAGCCTTCCTGCAAGAGATCGAGGTCTCGCTGGTTGTGCTGAAATCCAAGGAACTGAAGACTCACCTTTTCCGTGCCCTGATGAAGCAACTGGTAGAATGAGTGCTGTCCGTTTGTACCCGGTTCGCCGAAGATGACCGGTCCTGTGCTGTAGTCTAGGGGTTCCCCC